>JABSRF010000228.1 GCA_013215275.1 Oligoflexales bacterium
TGCGAGATTTTCCTCCAATCTTTTTGTATATTTTTGATAGCGGCGATGGAGAAATTCATAGCATGCAGAATCTAGGTAGTAAAGATTTTACCGAAAAGAGTGAGGGCTTAACTGCACAAATCGTTGCATGCTTGGACGAGGAGACCTTAGCAAAGGCTGGTCTTAAAGCAGATGAAATCAACATTGTTTGCTGCACAGGTGGTACTGCAAAGATTGCATCGTTACGCTCTGCCCTCGAGCAAAAATTTGGCAAACAAAAGCTCATGCAACACCGGCACTTTCATTCTGTAATCAACGGCTTAGCTGTGAAGGCACAAGACCTCTGCAGGGCTTAGTTTGCTTGCATTCTCCCTACCGTCATCAAGCGACTATATAATATTGATATGTATTTTTAGCTCAAGCCCCCTTCAGCTTACAGTCTTTATTCGATAGGTTTGGTATGAGTCGTCAGAGTGTTCTTCTAGCAGGTATATCCGACGTCATCACGGTAGCTGCTAAGGTGTTTAAAGAAAAAGGGCAGCCTGTTCTAGTTGCAAAAAATTTAGAAGAATTGAGTCAGGTATTTGCGACTGAAATCGCTATATCAGTAATGCTCCTTGAACTGCAGCTTGAGGATGTCAATGGCTTTAGCATCTTGGAAAACGTGCGAAAGGGGATGTTCAAATGGTACAGAGATTTACCCATTGTGATCATTGCTCCTGGGAGCTCAAAGCAGCTTTACGAAAAAGCAAAGTCACTGAAAATTAGTGGTTGGTTGTCTAAACCCCTCAATCACTCAACCCTCAATATGATCTATGAAAAATTTCTTTTGGCAAGCGATGACTCCTCATCCAGCATTAAGATTGTGGATAATGTTCGCTATATTTTCAAGAAAGAGCTTACAGAATTCATAGAAGATGAAAACCATAAAAAGATTAAGTGCTTTTCGTCAGATATTAGCTCCTCTGAACTCAAACTTGTGTCTTTCGAGAGTTTGACCGTTGACTCGGTAGTGCGGTTCTTGCTCCAAGAGATCATTCCCCTCCGAGTCAAGTGGTCGAAGAATATAAAGCCACAAGTTTATTACTCTAACCTTCGTTCTTCGGGAGAGGTTAACCTTGTAGCAAAAGCTTATGAGGCGGGATTGCTCAGTAGCCTTGAACCCCTCAAAACACCGGAGAAGAGTCGCGATGAGTTGGCAAAGAAGTACAACATCAAAATAGATGGAATTCGTGAGATCCTCTCTAGGCTCCATAGTCGTGATAACTCTCTCTTGCAGAAAGTTGGGCTTGACAAGGATGCTGTTCCTTTCGATACCTATCCCATACGCTATGAAGAAAAATCAATCATCATAGCTCTCAGTGCCGAACTCAGCCCGCTAGAGCTTTCTAAGGGTTCAGACACAATGCTGCAGCAAAAAATGCAGATTTTTGGAGTGTATAATCAAGCGAGAAGTCCGAAGTGGATTAAAATTTGGCCTTTAGGAGAGGTCAGCACACCAAGTAAGTCTGAAGCTAAAGAGGAAACAAACTTGGGAGAAAATGAGTTCGAAGTAAAGGTCTCATAAGAGTATTATTTCCTCACTGGTTACGATATGGCTGCAGATTTTTCGCTAAGAATCCTCACTTACAACATCCATAAAGGCTTTGGTTACACGTCCCGCTTAACTCTTGCAGATATGCGTGAGCAGCTCCATGAGGTGGGGGCTGATGTTGTTTTTTTGCAAGAGATTCAAGAAGAGCATAGCGGACGCTCTAAGAAGCACCAAGAGTGGCCGATCGAAGGACAACTCCAGTACCTTGCAAGGGGTTTTTGGCCCCATTATGCCTATGGCAAAAACGCCATTTATAATGCTGGCCATCATGGCAACGCATTATTGAGCAAGTATTCTTTCGCACGCTGGGAAAACATAAAACTGAATCGCTTACCTATGTTTAGCAGAGGCCTCTTGCATGGGGTGATTTACCTGACTCCCATCAAGAAACCCCTCCATGTCATATGTTTTCACTTAGGCTTAACTCAGCATATGCGTAACTGGCATGCGCATAGGCTTTGTGAATATATTAGGGGCAGCATCGACCCAAATGAGGCGCTGATTGTAGCAGGAGATTCAAACGATTTTTTTCAGAAACTGTCTCACCATTTCGATGAGGATCTTGGCTTAAAAGAGGTTCATAAGCACCTGCATGGTTTCTATGCACGTAGTTTCCCCAGCCTCTTTCCTATGTTAGCCTTAGACAGAATCTATGTTCGTGGTTTAGAACCAGTAGAAAGTAAGACATTGGGAGGAAGGCAGTGGTATTTTTTATCTGATCATCTGCCTTTATATAGTAAGCTAAAGTGGACTGGGGATTGACTCGTCAATGATAAAGCATCTTGTTCCCAAGGATTATCGTGGGCTGCTCGAATATATTTCACCAGCAGCATTTAAGGTCATTGATTGGAAAAAAGCCTCAACACAATTCTATGAGATGTCTAAAAAGGCCTTTGATCAAGATTTTGTCTCTAAAATAGCAGATCACAACATCGATCTATTTAGCGATAACACTATTTTGGCTGAAGGTGACCATGACGTAAGGGCACCTCAGACTTCAGAGCAAGAGATGCTCGCCAAGGCCGTTCTCGATTGCTACTTTAGTCAGTTTTTTTCCGAACAAGGTGTGTTTCTTGACCTACGCTTAAAGCATTTCTCAGTAAGCAAGCAGAAAGTTAATTTTCATCCAGGCTCATTGCTACATGCATTCTCAGACACATTTCGTGCAGGTATGCTTATGATCTATGAAGGCTACTACCTCGGGCGTCCTGAACAAATTGAAGAAGGAATGCTGCAAGTTGGGCTCATAAATAGCCGCGATCCACAAGAAACCCAAGAGACTTTGGACCTACTATTCGCGCACTTTGGAGAGGCTGATCAGGGCCCCATTTATTTTGAGCTGGAGGCTTTTAAAGAGAGCTTTCACTCTTTGTTTTTGCATTTGAAGCAAAAAAAAATGCGGATTAGCTCGGATTTTTTGTTTTTGGGAATCTATTTAGTGACTCTTTACATAGCACTCGCAAAGCTGGGAATACCGATCGATGTAAAAAAACACTTTATTGCAAGTTGGGAGCGTAATAATGCATCAGAGTGCTGAACTCAATCAGCCAGGCTCAGCATTTGCCCATTCTAAATCAAACTCCGCACTGCCAATGGTCACAATGCCAAGATAGCCATCCACTGAAACTGAGTCACCATTTTTAACCTGAGACATGATATCTGAAATGCCATTTACGCAGGGTAGGCCAAGCTCGCGAGCGATAATCGCTCCATGAATGAGCATGCCACCTCTGCGCTCAACGATTGCACTGGCTAAAGGAACTAATTGAGTCATCATTGGCTGGATCGCATCACAGATTAAAACCTCTCCAACTCGAAATTCTCCAAGGTCATCGGCACTCTCTATGAGTCGAGCAGAGCCTTTTGCTAAGCCAGCTGCAGCAGGTTGTCCTGTGAGCTGCCTGCCAATCTGCTGATGATGTTTTGGATCTCCCGTTCTTGTGTCTGTTACCCAAGAAACTTGAGGAACCTCTCGCTCTTCAGGAGCTACACCCAGTGCCTTCATCATAGGAGTCACAAGAGATTCTGGTTCTTTTAGGGGCAGGTCTGCGGAACAATCAACCCCCAAACGAACAAGGCTTTCTTTGATGGCTCTTTGTAATTGGCTCTCGATACGCCCGACGAGTAGGTTGTCATCGTCTCGAAGGCGCCAGCTTTGGCGAGCTAAGCCCAATAAGGTCTGTCCAAGGGATTTTTGTTCTGCTGGTAAGGCGCAGAAGAAATGCTCTTCTAAACTTCTATTCAGTGGTTTATCGGTTGTGTCAGATTTAAGCAAACGATGCTCAAGTATGGTCTTCAGAACATTGATAGGCTTGCTTTTTAAGCTCTCTCCTGCATAAATAACATCCATGTATTGAGCTAAATAGGACTTAAAATCCCTTAAAAATTTCTCTCCTCCTGGAATTTCTTTCAGTGTTGATTCGAGCTTATGGTCAGATTTTTTGTTTACAAGATTAATGACTTCCTCACACAGAGGCCTCGACAAATTTAACTGATTCGCTAACTCAGCTAGGCTCTTATTGCGGTTCAGGGCAATCATCGACTCCCCCTTGAGTAGCTCTAAAAACTCGTAGGGATCCTTGGGGCTCAGGTGGTCATTGTAAAAAACACCAAAACGCCTGACACCATGGGCAAATGGTATGAATTTGTCATAATAAACTTGCTTCCAAAATTGGTTTTTTTGACTACGTTTTGCCAGAGCCTTTGATAGTTCGTGATCGTCTAAACCTTGGAGGTCTTCACAAGCAAGTTGCTCACCCTCATCGCGTAAGCGGGGAATCAAATCATTCACCACTTCATCTGCAAGCTTGCTTAGGGTTTCGTCCCCGGGCTTTAGGCTCAGGTACCAAGGGCGCTTGTCTCCTGGCTTTGACTCTAAAGTTGTGATGGGCCGGGATTGGAGGATCGTCAAAGAGTCTTTACGCCCAGTCCACTCAAGGTCTTGCGGGCATCCCATCAAACCTTCCAGCTCCATGATAATGTTGAGCAAGTGGATCAGGTCGTGATGATTTAAACTGCGGTCATCGTGAGTATCTTGCTCAGAACTCTGCTGGAAATGAATGATCTCACCGTTTGGTTTTTTTAAAATCCAACGATTGGGGTCTAAGGCTCCATCCACCAATTGAGCGCAGGCGCCTCGAACAGCTTCAATAATTGCACAGGATAGGTAGCGTCCGCGTGGATCTTCGCTGAATGCCACACCGGAAACATCTTCCAGACACATGGCTTGGATTAAAACGGCCATTTGACTAGTGCGAGGATCTAAGCTTAGCTCTTGGCGATAAAGTAGGGCGGAATCAGACCAAAGAGAAGCCCACACTTTTTTGACAGCATTTAATACCTCATCCTCACTACTGACACCCAAGATGGTTTCATGAAGCCCTGCAAAAGAGCTACCTTTAGAATCCTCACCCGGTGCAGAAGAGCGAATGGCCCATTGGCTCGTGCGGTCATATGCCCGCATCGCTTCAAAAATACCATTGCTCACCTCTTCAGGAACTGGACTATTCTGAAAAGCTAACCTGATGCGCAAAGCTGAGTCCCAAAGCTCTTCCCATCTCATGTCAACGAGGTTTTTTCGTCCAAGCTCAATTGCGATGAGCTCATCGAGTTGGTTTTGCTTCAGAAAAAGCTCATAAGCCGCGACGGTCAGGCAAAAACCAAAGGGAACGGGGTATTTATGCCTTATGAGGTGAGCGACGGCTGCTGCTTTGGCGCCTACCCAACTGGCCTTGCATTGATGCGAGGATGATAGATCGACGACTATTGGTGTGGAATCCATTGACAAACCTCTTGAAAACGCATGACATGAAAAAATCTAAAAATGTCGACTCGGAATAACACACAGGATTTAACTGTGATGAAGTCTTTCAGGTTGGGATGGCGCGTAGTAAGCATTGCTGCAAGCCAATCATAGTCTTTGGCGGATGCTTTCGAGCACCGACCTGTGGCTGTAAATGACTGTATTGCCATAATATTATCGCCCACGGTGGAGCGATTGTCGACAGAGAGGGCCACTCGGTCGCATTCTTTCAGGAGTTTGTACTTTCTCGTTTCAACATGGGTCGCAAAGGCTCCCACCTTTAAGGTCTCGTCTAAGGCATATGCCATCAGTGATCCGTAGGGTTGTCCTCGTCCCTGAGTGCTCAAAACTCCATAGCGTTGTTCCTTCACAAGCTTCTTGATTCGATGCTCGATTGCTTCCGGAGTTCGTGCATCTGTGTTTTGTTCGGGGCTGAATTTTGGGCCTAGGATTGGTTCATCCCAATTGCTCATGTAATTTTGTCCTTTAACTCTAAAAGACTCTTCTGATCCATCTCTTACACTAAATTTTTATACCGTGGTTAAAGGAATATATCATGCTCGAATTGTGAAGGGTTGTCTCTCGTTGCTCTAAATGATTGCTCGCCTCCGAACATAGGAGACGGGCTAATGCCCTTGGTAGGGACATCTGGCTAATAAGAATGGCGTCATAGGTGATCGAGATAATAAAACCATAATTAAAAATGGAACTCTCCTTAACTGCTTCCCTTTCAAACTCGAAATA
>JABSRF010000229.1 GCA_013215275.1 Oligoflexales bacterium
TCCTTATGTAAATTCAGCATGTTACATTTAGGAGTTTTACTTATCAAATGGTCCTAAAAACGGGGTCCACTATAGATCTCCACAAGGATCTCCTTTTTTCTAGATTTCAAAAGATGGAATTGGGACGAATTAAATTGAAACAGAGTCAAGCTTAAGTCATGAATGTCTAGTTGAGGGAATGCTGAGCTAATAAGCAGTACTCCTATGCATTCTTAACAAACCTACCAAGAAACTCAAACACATCTCCTAAGCTATCATCTGCAAAATAAGGCGAAACTAAGTAAAGCTCGTGCATCGGTGCCTCGCTTCAAAGAACAAAAGACACCCTAAAAATATTTTTATAACGCTTTTCTTTTCCCCGGCGTTTTGACGCAAAAAAACCCTGATGAAAATGCATAAAGTCATTGATCAGAGTCAGCCTATCATTGAGTTGAAATTGCAGTCTCAGCTTGTAGTAGCTGGCTCGATCAGCCAGGTAGCGATTCTGAACCCCAAGATCATTCGTTTGGAAATAGTAGGGAAGAAAGTAGGAGCGAAAATGAATAGACCCACCAATTTTTAGCTTAGGCAATGCGTTCGGTGACAGGTATCCACCCAAGGCTTGAACACTCCCCAGCCTAGGCACATGATCTTCTATTGTTCCTAACTCGCCGCTGCGTTTGTCTGAGAATGTGGCATATTGAGTTCTGCTATAGAGCCTCGAACTCAGATCAGTTGCCAAATAAGCCTCCCAACGGGCCATGGAGCTTGCAAACTCCAAATTGAAACTTGGGTTCAAACCTACGATATAGACCGTACCTTCACGATCCAGCTCCTCATCCCACCGTGACTCGTACTTCTCCAGCATCTTGCGACTAGATGTAAAAGGCAGCCTCCAAACATTATACTGCCTTATTTTAAAAAACTTGGACCTGAGGATATAAACATTCGCATACATCTCTGGTCGCCGTTGATAAACTGCAAGGTTTTTGGGAAGCTTTTCAGCTGATAGATTCAGATATAAGTCAATCACCCCTTGGTATAATACAGATCCAAGTTGGGCGCGGACTTGCACGCTGGGGTCTTCATGACTGTTTTGTCCAGGTGATTTTTCAATGTAGGCATTCAGCTGATGCCTTATTTCAACATTACTATAAAAAATGGGAGAAACTTTGGCTTTCTTTAGGGTTCCCACGCTTGGTGGGGGCTTAGGTAGAAATTGCCTATTTTTTGCCAGGTTGCCTTGACCGGCTTGGCTCCAGAACAACAAGCCAGTGCTAACAAGAATATAGCAGCAAATCCTACGCACAGTGCGCATCAAACTAACATACCGTTGAACAATACAGCTACCCTTATGATATGAGCTGATTTGGGTGTTCGGTGTATGCTCTATTTTAACCTATCTACACTTTGAATGGTAAATAAATTACTCGCCTCTCTACCTACTGGCGATAGGGTGACCGTCACAAAAACAATCTTGTCACCACTGTTCAACCAGCCTTCTCGTTTCAGCTGTTTGTTGACGACCGGTAGCACATCATCCAAGTGAGGCGCAATATCAAGAACCATCGAGTACACACCACGCACCAAGGACAAGCGCCTCTTGACATCCTCACTAAAGGTAACCGCTATAACAGGAACTGAGGTACGGAAGCTTGCTAATCTCAGGGCTGTGTTTCCCTCTTTAGTGATACAAACAATGGCTTTAGCCTTGACCCTCTGAGCAGTCTTAAAAGCCTGAAATGCGACTGCGTCCAGCTCATTATTGACCACCACTTCTTCTTTTTTCCAGTTGATATCAGCTTCAGTCTGCTGCTCTTCAATGTCCATGATAATATTGCGGCACAAAGTTAGGCCACGCATCAAGTGCTTACCTTGGGCCACTTCTTCCGATAGAACTACGGCATCAGTTCCATCCATGACTGAATTCGCAATATCGGAAACTTCAGCGCGAGTTGGGGTTGGATTAAACTGAAGCGAGCCAAGTATATCGCTTGCTATAATGGCGAGCTTTGCTTTTTTATTGCACTCACGAATGATCTCTTTGCATACCATAGGCACCGTTGCAGCTTCCATTGTTAGTGCCAAATCTCGCCTGGAAATGAGAACCCCATCAGCCTCATCAAGCAGGTCATTTACCTTCTCGTAGACATCTAGGTGATCTACCCTGATAAGCAACCAGGGGCACTTTGAACGATCACTATGCAGTTTTTTGCGGACAACAGCGATTTCACGAGCAGTGTTGACGCCCGGTAAAACCACGTAATCAATCCCTAGCTCTTGAAAAGGTTTGATATCGATATAACTCAAATCAAAAATTGAAGGTGCTTTCCTAGTTGCGGGCACATGGACTGCAGTTCCAGCAGCTAGACCTCCCCCTTTTAAGACCTTGACCTTAATTTGATCATTATTAATCTCTAAAACTCGACACTCTATACTTCCAAAGCCGAAGAAGACCGACTCATTTTTTGCAAACAAGCTTTGCCAATCTTCAGTATTGATCTCAATATCCCCATTTTTACCGGCCTTTGAGATCGTCAAAATTTGAGCATATTGGAGGTCTTCTTCTAGCTTTACTTTAGCAACACTTGCACGCGGAAATGAGCCCACATCAATCATAATGGGAATCTTATTGAGCTCAGGTGACCTAAACTCTTCTACCAAAGGAATGAATTCTAATATTTTTTTCGTATTTTTCGGATCATACAAAATCCTCAAAGCAGCAATATCAGTGCGGTTAGAAAGCTCCTTAGCGTAATCAGGCTTTAAGCCTACACTATCAAGAGAACAAATAATCTTAGTCTGGTGCTTTTCTCTCGTTATCTGCACGGGTGTCTCTCCATCGCTTTTTAAAAGCAGCATCTCTTCTTTGTTTCAGTGAATTGCCATCAACCTTTAAGAAGGCTTTGCCCCATCCGAATGGTCTCGTCCCCTTGGCCTTGATAGAACTCAAAAGCATCTGCAAAATCTTTTGAAAATACCGTAACCACGGTCGAGCCTAGCAAAAAGACACCGAGTTCGTCCCCTTTTTCCAGCATTGTTGAAGCCGGGAGCTTCATTTCTTTTTCTACTGGTGATGCTTCAAACTGGCGCTTCCAAGAGTTGCTCGCAAATTTTGGCCAAAAACTCGACTCCATCCGACCAACGTTAAAAGCTCCTACCATGACTACATAGACTTTACCATGGGATTTTGTCTCAATTTCGAAGACTAATCTCTCATTTTGGACAAAGAGGCGCGGAATTTTTAAAACTGCAGCTTTATTTACAGGCCAAAGCTTTCCTGGAATATAACGAACAGAGAGAAGCTCTCCCGATACAGGGCTGTGAACCCTATGATAATTATGGGGAGCTAGGTATATCGTTGAGACCCATCCAGGAGTGAACTGCTGATCGAACTCCCTCTTACTCCCAAGTAAGAGCTCTTTAATGGGGTAGTTGATTCCCTTCGCCTGGATCACACTCCCATCCAGCGGAGCCATGGAAACTGCTAAAAATCCGTCACTCGGTGATATCACCTCCCCTTGAACCCTCCTCGCACCTTCTTCAAGCTTGCGAGTGAACAAGTCCTCAATGCTTCGAAACTGCTCACTTCGTAGTTCCGATTCACTCATATCGATGCCGAAGGCAAGTACAAAGAGCCGGTTGAAAACTCTTTGGATCACCCGAGGCAGCTCAAGACGAGCAAGGTAGCCACATACAAAGCTTAGAAAATTTTGGGGTATAAATTTCATGAGGATTACTAAATCTTTCACTATTGCTCCAAACTTACGAAAAAGTGCTGCTAGCCAAGGCGTCTATGCCCTAAAGCGGCCACCTGGCGCTTCAGTTCTACAAAAAAACCAGTTAAAAGCATCTGTGGCTTGAAAGCGACAGGTTTCTCACTGGCATGTGACTTTTTTACCACGATTATGCGGTTTGTGGGACGGCATAAGATTTTGATCTTTATACCGATGGCAACTTGACCGATGAAATAGTCAAGGTATATTTGTACTTGTAATCGAATTATATTCTATGCAGACCAAATGGCATGATTATTGTATAAAATACAGTGAAGCTTCCCACATTAGAAGCTCAAAATTTAAATCGATTGCACCATTACTATTAACAATAAGAAATAAATACTGATAGGTCTGAGGAGTCCATAAAATGAAACAGGAAGCAGCACTTAAGAACAAAAAGAAAAAATCTCAACCGATTCCAGATAAAACGGTCAAGGTACTTGCCAACTCAATCTACCAGTCTCTTAAAGACGAAGGTTGCCAGAATAAAGATATCATTGGAGTTTCAAGTCAATTAATTGGCCTAGTTACCTCAGCCTTAGAGGCTGACAAAAAGTCTCTATAACAGCCTAAGCTCACCAACTTCGGAAGACTTACTGCAATCCCTCGGGGTTAGCAATCTCCAACGACCCAAATTGTGCTCCATTAAAGTAAGCTGCGAAAGCTTCCTGGCAATTGATGCTTTGCATCTTCTTTTTGTCTTTCTTACTCATCCCTCGGACTTTTTGAACCGTCGGCAAAAGGCCAAAATTCGCATTCATAGGAGCAAATTTTCCTTTGCAACCAAAGCATACGTATTGCAACAAAGCTCCCATGACACTCGTCTCAGGAGGTAGGGGAAACGCACCCAAGCCTAGCTTAGAAGCTCCTGACCTGCCTGCGATCAAGCCCATTGCTGCGGACTCAGTATAGCCTTCAACACCTGTGATCTGGCCTGCAAGGAATACTCTGTTGTTATTACGGAAGGAAAGGTCAGGATTTAATACTTTTGGACTCTGGACATAGGTATTGCGATGCACAGAGCCAAAACGTAAAAACTCAACCTCACGGAATGCAGGAATTTTTGAAAACACCCGCTTTTGCTCGGGCCACTTCATCTTAGTTTGAAACCCAACCATGGAGTACATAGAGCCCGCCTTGTTCTCCATCCGTAATTGAATACAGGCGTAAGGTTGCTTGCCAGTTTTAGGGTCTATTAAGCCAACAGGTTTCAGTGGACCGAAACGTAGGGTTTCTGGGCCTCGATCAACCATAACTTCTATGGGCAAACAGGACTCAAAATAGTCTACCTTCTCGAAACTATGGAGGGGCACTTTTTCCGCTTCTCTAACATCTGCCAAAAAAGCTTCATATTGCACTTTATCTAGGGGAAGGTTGACATAATCACCATCCCCTTTTCCATAACGGTCAGCCCTAAAGCAGTGGTCCCAATCTAAGGAGTCAGCAGCCAAAACAGGTGCAATCGCATCATAAAAATACAAGCGTTCATCACCACCACAAAGTTTTTTAATCTCTTCAGCTAGTGCACTGCTGGTCAAAGGTCCTGAGGCAATCACCATACACTCATCTTTGTTTGCCAGCTCTTCTTCTGAAGGTATTTCCGTAACTTCTTCGTCAACACGCTGAAAATTAGGGTGAGCGTTCAAGCGATCTGAAATCTCTTGGGAGAATACAGCCCGATCAACTGCCAAAGCAGCCCCAGCAGGCACTTGTGCTTTGTAAGCCGCACTGACAACCAAAGACTCGAAGGAAGCCATCTCCTTCTTTAGCATGCCTGGAACGCTATATGGATCCAATGATTTTAACGAGTTAGAGCACACCAACTCTGCTAGATCCCCAGTCCTGTGGGCAGGAGTCTGCTGTTTTGGCCGCATCTCATGGAGCACCACCGAGGCACCCGCTTGCAAAGCTTGCCAAGCTGCTTCTGAGCCAGCTAGGCCTCCACCAACAATATGTATACGCTTAGTACTAATCACGATATCCTCTCAAAAACTCACCCCTCTTAAGGGTGTGTGTCTTAAAAAATTTTATTATTTAAAAGGCTTAGGTAAGCTATATCCTAAAAGACACACCTGCAACTCAGTAAAAGCCTACTTTCTTAACACAATCTTATAAAAAAAACCCAAATATTTACTTTAACCATTAATATTAGGATTTTGAGATCATGGCACTCAAAGTGCATATATCCTAGGGTGGAAGAAATGAAGCTTTGCCAGGGAGGCACTAATGAAGACCCAAATACTCATCATCGAAGACAACTGCTACAAGTACTTCAGGTAACTCCAAATAAATGTCCTACCCATTGATGGTTAATTTTAGTACAGTTCTGGCCTGTGATTGCGCACTCTA
>JABSRF010000023.1 GCA_013215275.1 Oligoflexales bacterium
AAAGGCATCCGTTTCTACCAAAATATAGCGTTCTGATCACACATGAATAGTGGGTAGAATATTTATTTGGAGTTACCATGCCTTTTTCTCCTTATGTAAATTCAGCATGTTACATTTAGGAGTTTTACTTATCAAATGGTCCTAAAAACGGGGTCCACTATACTTGCTAGTGGCCAGCTACAAACCGACAAGCTAGAAGAAATCTGCCAAAGGCAAAACTACGGCATAGAACTACGCAAACATGCCGACTATGACCATAGTTATTACTTTATCGCAAGTTTTATAGAAGACCACCTGCGCTTTCATCAGAGCTTTCTAAAAGGATCGTAAGGCTCTTTGACGGCAGGCTTTGAAAGGAAGGGGTACAAGGTCCCGTATTAAGCGAGGATCACGTCCTTCACTTCAGGAACCTTTTCTTTGAAAATTGGGATGATGCCATTAAATAGTGTGATTTGGCTTGAAGGGCAGCCAGAGCAGCCTCCAAACATCCTTAGGGTTACGATTCCGTCATCCACATCTACAAGCTCGCATCCACCCGCGTGCATCTCTAGATACGGGTTGATGTCTTCTTCAATTACTTTTTTGATTTGATCTATCATACCTAACTCCATTTGATTATTAGGTGTTACATTATTTTCCACGATTTTCCTCGCTAATCTAGCTTTATGTTAACTCTAGTTCCGATGCCATAGGGCTTCAGTTTGTGACAACTGGTCGAATTTAATAAGTTTTTCTTCGGGTTCTAAGCTCTACTGCAACAGATCCAAAGCCGGGCCTAAATCAGATTATGCGGTGATTCCAGGACCTTATAAAAACAGAGCCCTACTTACATGAATCTATAATCGGTCTATTTTAACATAAACTTCAGTTTTGGCTCAATACAAAATCGCGCACTCCTGAGATAGCAGCCTTGCCCATTGCCTCCACACACTCACTGGCATTACCTGCTATATGGGGGGTTGCCAGTAGGTTTTCGAGGCTAAGAAGCTCTTGATCCGTGCATGGCTCAGACTCAAAAACATCGATTGCTGCTGCTAAAATTTTGTGGGTTTTGAGTGCGAATTTCAGTTGTGATTGGTCAAGCACAGTGCCTCGGCTCGTGTTGATGAGGATGCTTTGAGGCCCCATAAGATTGAGTTCAGTGCTGCCAATGAGGTGTTTTGTTAGTTCGGTCAGAGGAATATGGAGGCTAACAATATGAGACTCACTGAGGAGCTCATCTAAAGGAAGCTGTATAGCTCCGATCTGAGAGCAAAAATCGGTTTTATCAAGAATATCGCAGACCAGAACCCGGCACTTAAAAGCGGTGAGTAGCCGAGCAACTTCGCTGCCAACAGCACCGCAGCCAATGATGCCGACTGTTTTACTCCAGAGCTGTTGCCCGCCATCTTTGCGCCATATGCCTTGCTTGAGCAATCGGTCTGATAGGCTAATATTCCTTAGC
Source organism: Oligoflexales bacterium (assembly GCA_013215275.1). GTDB lineage: Bacteria > Bdellovibrionota_B > Oligoflexia > Oligoflexales > Bog-1112 > JABSRF01. Next base: position 1,445 of record JABSRF010000023.1, read on the forward strand.
ACAGAGAGCATCATCCCGATGGTGATCTCAGCCACTGCATGGCGGTTAACTCCAGGAGTGTGGTACACCTTAACCTTGTGCTGATCACATGCTGAAAAATCGATGCTATCCAAACCCACTCCATACTTGGCGATGGCTCTGAGTGTTGGTAGTTCACTTAATAACTGCTTGCCTATCTGCTCTTTGCCGACAATAGCAACTTCCGTATCTTCTAAAAAACGGACCAACTCCTTAGTGGATAGTTCTGTAGAAGACTCGCAGAAGTTGATTTTCCAATCGGAAAATTCTTTGGCTAGTAAAGATCTTAGGCCATGATTTTTGGAAAAACTTGGCGAGCAAACTCCTATGACTCTGCTCATAAGATCGCCTTCGCAAAGTAAATGGCTAGCAAGACCAGGATAAATCCAACAATGAAGAAGCTATATAGCTTGAAACGCATCATGCTATTGACCGCTTCTTCATTAGGTTTTTTTTTGGAGTTCTCAGTATGTGCATTCATAAAAGCTAAACTGCCCATAACTAGAATAGATGGATAAAACAATCCAAGGTCAGGGCTCCAAAAACTCCAAACACATACAGGCAGGAATAGTGAAAGAAAGGCATAGCCCTTTCATTGGAAGCAGAAGAATATAGCTGATAGGCGTCAAAAGCAAATTTTAGTGTTAGCCCCATACTCAGAATGAAATAGGCGATGCCGGCCTGATGGAAGAAAAATAAAGAGGCAACGCAAGGGATGAGGGTTAAGGTATAGAGAAACATCACTAAGCGGGTCTTGTGTTCGCCATGAATCACCGGGTACATGGGGATTCCAGCCTGAGCGTAGTCCTCTTTGTACTTGAGTGCCAATGCCCAAAAGTGGGGTGGAGTCCAAAGAAAAATGACGGCAAATAGAACCCAGGCAGGCCACGATAGGCTACCAGTGATTGCAGCCCAACCTATAAGTGGCCCCACAGCTCCAGCAGCGCCACCGATGACAATGTTCTGATCAGTTCGCTTTTTCAGGTAGAGTGTGTAAATAAGGACATAAAAAAGATGGCCAGCAAGTGCGGTCAATGCCGCTATTGGGCTTGCATAGGCGTAAAGCATGCCGATGCCTATGATTCCGAGAATCAGGCCAAAAACTGCTGCAGATTCTCTGCTGATCCTACCGCTAGCTAAAGACCGCCTTTTTGTTCGGTGCATCTGCACATCAATATCAGTCTCAACCACCTGGTTAAACACGGCAGCAGAAGCGGAGGCTAAGCTTGCTCCCACAATGGCCACGATTGATTTAAACAGATTTGGTAGTCCGCCAGCTGCCAGAAGGAGGCTGGGAATAACGGTCACAGCAACGAGTAAGGTGATCGTTGGCTTTGTGAGATTGATATAGTCAAGAACCCTTTCTTTATTTAAGGTTCTCGGATTTGATTTGTGAAGCGCATCAACTTTCATATTTTTCTAATACCTTTTCGGCCTTATTTAGCTCTTTGGAGAGCGCAGGAAGAATAACAGGATTCTCTATGCTAAACGTGGGGGCCTGCTGAGAGAAACACTAAACTAGCATAGATTCTAGCTAAATTATTATGGAAATCTTTGTGCCCATCCCATCCACATGGGAAACCATACGCATGCAAAAAAGAGTATGGGAAATAATATGATGATTCCGCAGATTTGTAACCAACCTGCATTTTCTTTTGCGAGGTCCCTTGCCTTGTTATCGTTGCTGCTCATCTTTTTGCTCCTTCAAACTCATCCAGGGGTAGAAATCAGCTTACCGGTAGATGGTATATGCCACAACTAACATAGGATGAACTATAAACGAAGTCCAAGTTAAAGTTTGCATTAGGGAGTCTAGTTTTTAAAAACGGCAGTCTATTTTTTATACAGAATCGAAATGCAGTATTGGGGCCATGGCCTTAGTGCTTCATGGTCTTCTCCTTTTTTGGTTCCTGCTTCTGCCCTGCGCTTATACATAAGGTTTGGAAAGATGGTGACCATGGAACGCTTACTTCCTAAGTAGCTATATACTTCATAATTTCTCCAGACCTTTTGAACATAGTTTCTGGTTTCTTTAAATGGAATCATCTCAGCCCAGAGGAGTTTCATTGGGTGGACCCGCCTTCTGATCCACATATCAACGGCATACTCCCCAGCATTGTAGGCAGCGATTACTGCGGGAAGGAACTTTTTATACTTAATGCCAAGAAGTTTAATGTAGGTGCTGCCCAGCTTGATGTTGATCTTTGGCTCAAATAGTCGGCCCTTTGTTTTATCCCACTCTAGCCCCGACACAGAGGCCAGTCGCCTTGCGGTGGGCTTAATAATCTGCATCAGGCCCATTGCGTTTGCATGGCTCAAAGCTTTCGTATTAAACATGCTCTCTTGTCTAGTGATTCCGTATAAAAGCGCAAGGTCCACAGATTCACTGGTAGCCTGCTGTTGGTAGTGAGTGGCATAGGCACGGGGGAAGTACACATGAACCTGCTCTGGCCATTCTTGCCAGAATTGTTTATTCCGGATGATGAACTCATAAGTCAGATTCATTGCCCGTTTAAAGTTGCCAACAGCATAGAGCATCCGACTCAGGTAAATAAACGCTTCTTCATCTTGGGAAGGCTTAGGAAGCTCAATGGCAGAGGAGTAAAGCCCCTCACTGGGAAGCGAAGCCCAAGCTTTTAGACCAGCAAACAGCAAGAGCTCTGACTTTGCGAGTTGGGAGGCAAGGGGCTTGGTGCGCCTCAACACCGAGGTGTTGTAAGAATCTGCTTTTTTTAACTTTCTTTCCAGGGATTTAGGGTCAGGGAAAAGGCCTTGCCAGCTTTGTTGCTCGGTCATTCCAGCTTCTTTGGGGGCCACCACGTGATAAAAGCTGAGTGGATAATCCTTTTCTAAAACAGCGAGGTACTGTTTGCTTTGGCTTTTGGATCCTTTTTGGTGGTGCAGGTAGCTTAACCAAAAGAGTGCCTTCGCTTTGACATCCTCATCATCGGTTTTGTCCAATAGGGCTTGCCAGGCTTTGATGGCTTGTGAAATCCGCCCATCCAGGTACTCATAAAGCCCCAAGTACCAATGCAAGTTTGCGACCCACTCTTTGGAAAGGTGGGGGGTTTGCAGGGCTGCTTTGGTAAGCGCTGCGGCATGAGAGTACTCGTGTTGCTCTATGGCTATTCGAAAAGCGAGGATGTGGTAGGCTTCTGCTTTAAAACCAGCTAAGTCCTCGCTTAGGCGAGCGGTGAGCACCTCAACTTGGTTGTGTGCCTTAGAGATGAGTTCTAGGGCCTCTTGGACGTAAATTTTGGCATTCTGATAGTCCCCGATTAAAGCGCGGTACCTAGCAGCCCATAGCGAATCATCGATATACCTGAGCGTAAACTCATGGTTATCTAGCCCCATGTTTTTTGGCGTCACTCCAGGAAGTTCCCAGGCTGATAAAAGGGCTTTGTAATAGCGAGCAGCCTCAGGTCTGCCGTCATTTGCCCTTAACAGTTTAACGAGGTGCTCGTAGCTAGCCACCGCAATGGCATGGTCTGTTTGCTGGGCTGATTTCGCACCAATTTCTGCAGCTTCAGTAAAGGTTTGGATGGCTAGGTGCTCTTCCCCATCGCATTTCTCGGTAAGCCCTCGCCAATATTTATAGGTAGCTTGGCTTAAGGTTCTAAACCAGGCGTTCCACTGATAAGATTGGGGCATGCCCATTTTGCAATACTCTTTCGATAATTCATCAAGCAAGGGGTCGTCGTTGGGGATTCCTGCTTGGCTTGGTGGCGCATAGGCTGTTTGATCTTTTTGATTTTGCTTTTGCTGAACGGGCCTTTTCATGAGCGTTTTTAAGTATGGAATCAGTGAGTCTTTTGATGTAAGCCCTGAGTCTGATAAATACTGACTGCTTTGTCCTTGTTTGGTTTCTTTGAGGACTAACATTGCTAAAAGCCTAAGGTCTTTTGGGTTTTCTATCTGTTTTAGATAATTTTGAAACCAACCCTCGAAGGCTTTTTTAGCAAACTCCCCCTCGGAAATCTTCATTGCTTTTTGCCAAAACTCTCCAGCATCTGCGAGTGCACTCTTTTGTTCATAACTCATAGCTGTTAGCATAAGCTTTACATCAGTCACTAAATGGGCAAGGTGGCGTGTGTCACTCTGGCTCAAGGATTTTTCTAAGTCCGCTAGTTGTTGGCTTGGTGAACGATAGAGTTCATCAAGCTTTTCTGACTGCTCAAGATTAGCTAACGGACCCTTTTGTTCATGTACACAGGTGGTCATGAGGCTAAGAGAACAAACACTAGTAAGCAACCGCATTGCGAACATGAAAGCTCCTATCCTAGGGAGTTAGTTAAAGGCCCTTACCACCGACCTTCAATCTGAAACACTCTGGGCTTACCATCCAAAATTAGCCCTAGCATATTTTTTCTTGCAACCATCTGTCCAGCTTTTCTGACTCTGCCTAGCTTGACCTTACTGTAAAGGCTATCCATGCTATCCGTTCGATGAATTTCTAAGAAGCGATCATGAAAGAGGTAGTTATGCTGGCCTGCGTGAATATCCGCAAGCACTAGCTTGCGTTTTCCTTCCACTGGAATGGTTTTTTTTATGTTTCCCTTAGAGTTCAGTATCAGCACAGTATGACGAGTGTGGGCGATAATCTCTGAATCTGGACGCATAATACCCGTAAATGGATACTTGATTTCTAGGATGGTTTGAGGTTTTTGTGCAGCTTGCTGGTAATCATAAGCTAAAAGTTTGTTTTTACGAATAATCCATAGCTGCCGTAATTGAGGATCTAACAAAATTTGGTCTTTATCATGCAATGGTGGGTGAGCATGCAATTTAGATAGAATTTGCTCTTTTAGATTCATTGACCAAACACCGCTTGATTTAGTCCAAAAGATCCTATTTTTTTGTACATGGATTCCAAATGATAGACGCCTTGGATGAGCTTGATCTGTTGCTTGGAACTCTAGAACCTTTAGGGGGTCAAAGCTTATTTTATAGAGTTTTTCATGACTTGTGACGATTAGATCGTCATTCCACTCAGCAATGTGCCTGAGGGTTTCAAGGGGTTTTGGCTGCTCGTTTTTAATCAGGTTGATTTCAAATAACTTATTGTTCTCGAAATTCCATTTCCAAACTGACCGCTTACCCGCAATCCAAAGTCCACGCTGACGGTCGAGAGAGATGGAAGCTGCTGGCATATCCATATTGAGTCTTTGTTGTTGGTAAGCCTGTAGGCTGAATTCTATGCTTGCAAGTAATTTATCGGATTTAGCTAGGCCTGCTTTAGGAATGGATAAAAAAAGAGAAGCTATGCCAGTTAAAACAAAAAGCAAATGGTATTTCATTGCAATTCTCACAAAACACTTTGGTATAAAGGATTATATTCTTACATTTTTATCGGTGGGTTTTCTTGATTATAACACCTGTTTTTTTGGGTGTCATGTCATTCGACGAAGTAGGGGGATGTAATAGAAAGATCCCTTGACCACGATATTTGCTTTGCAAACAAGGAGGCCGTCATTCCCCCGAACGAAGTGAGGATCAGGGAATCTCTGGCTTGGTGTACTATCATGGACTGACGATGAGGTCTATGTCATTCCCCCGAACGAAGTGAGGGTCAGGGAATCTCTAGGTTGCCTTCGATGAAGTGAGGGGGATGTAATAGAAAGATCCCCTGACCACGATATTTACTTCGTAAACATCGCGTGGGGATGACGGTATACTGCCATGGACTGACGGTGGATGTTGTGTCATTCCCTTTGCAAACATCGCATGGGGATGACGGTGTACTGTCATGGACTGACGGTGGAGGTTGTGTCATTCCCCCGAACGAAGTGAGGGTCAGGGAATCTCAAACGAGTGATACCCAATCAGAGATCAAACCGGTGCTAAAGTCAGGATAATCTCAGAAAGAAGCAAATCATCAGGCACCTTAGAAGAGCTTTTAAAATCCATATCCGCACTCTGGCATAACTCCAAGCAGGCAACCAAGCGTCTGCTAGATAAGTTGCGCGCATAACGGGTATAGTTATTCACCACTGAGAAGGGCATACGCAAGCTACGTGCTAACTCTGAAGAGGGGATGTTTTTTCGCATTGCATCCACCACCTTGAGGCTGGTCCGTAAGTGGCGTGCTAGGATGCCCAAGATTGCGATGGAGCTTTCTCCTCGTTGCAAGAGGTCGAGAACCAAAGCTTGGGCTTTTTGAGGCTTGTTTTCGAGTAGGTATTGGCTCAGTGCAAAAGCATGATCTTCTCGCAATAAACCTAGGTAAGGGGAGATATCTTTAGCGCTTAAGGCTTCCTTACGGCCTAGGAAGACAAGAGCGAGCTTTCTCAGCTCGTTCTCTAGCTTAAATAAATCATCACCTAAGGTATCAAGCAGTAAAGCGAGGCCCGACTGATCAAGGTAAACCCCTAACTCTTTCATCAAGGACTTCGAAAGGTTGGGAATATCCCGAGGTGAAGGGTCGAAGCATGGAATCAAGTGTGCCTTAATCCTTGCGCATTCTTTGTTAATGGCTTGAGGCAGAGAGTTAGCCTTATAGCTAAAGCACAAAGGGCTTTGCAAACTGGAAGACCCTGGAACTAATTTTAGGTACTTAGCAAAATCTTTCTTTTTTTCCACACGGGGAACGAGGTAAAGGGGGTCTGGTTCAAACATATTTCGTTCTTCCCACAAAGCCGTAAACTGCTGAGGATTTTGAATATCCTTTTGTTCAAGGGTTTGAGGATGGGTTTTGAGTTGCTTGAACCATGCTTTTCTAAGAATGAGTAGGGCCTTATGGAGGAGGTACTCATTGGGGCCCCAGACCATAATGACTTGGGAGGTCTGGTGCTTACTCCAAAGCTTATCGATCTCTTCAAGACCTTGCCTATGGGCGTTGAGGTCGGGTTTTTTATAGCTAGCCATTGTCTTTATACTCTGTCTTTAACACAAGCGGATGCTCAATCACTTCCTCGAAAAACTTCTTTTCTTTGGAAATCTTATAAAGATCCACTTCAGGGGCATGCTTTGAGTCGGTAATAAATATAAACTCGAGGCCTTCTTCGCTTTGATGAAGCTCGATATTGGTGATGCAGCCTTGCCTTGTTCTATTTGCAGCTGCAGCAATCCTCAATATGCTCGCCAAAAAGTTGATCCGCTTACAGTCTTTACCACTTAGTTCGCGGCAGTCATAGTTCTTTAGGTTAGCCTTGCCTTTGCGATGAAAGCGAGCGACTAGGCCGATCATTTGCCTTTCTTTCTGGGAAAAACCCATCAAACGGCTATTTGCTATCAGATATAGTGAGTGTTTATGGTACCTTGGGTAGCTGATGAACTTTCCGCATTCATGGAGCCAAGCAGCAGCTCTAAGAATTCCGCGATCAGAAATCTGTACGCCGCTTGCGTCTTGCTTCACGTAAGAGGGCATCTTTTCGCCGAGTTGGTCAAAGATCTCAAGGGCTAGGTTTGTTACTTGCCGAGCGTAGTCATCATTGATCGCGAACTTTTTGCTCAGAGAAAGGATGTTTTTCCAGCGAACATCATCAAAGCCTTTGATCTGGGGGCCATGTAGGCGTGCAATGGTGTCAATGACGAGGCCTTCACGTACGCCATAAGTGGAGATGATCCACTCATCCACATCAAAAAGCTTGCCAATAAGGTTTAAGATGCTGGAGCCAGCAAGAATAATGTGGGCGCGATCCTCATGGAGGTGCCAATGCTCACTGATGTGCTTGGGGCTGCGTAAGCGATGGATGCTCTTAGTGAGCTTTTTAATGTCACCAGCTGTGAGGTGATAGCCGTTGGCATCTTCCAGCTTTTTTTCCTGAAAGTCTTGAGAGTGCATTTGAGCTAGGGTTTTGGCTGCTCCCGAACAGATGACGGCACAGTCAAACTTGAGGCCTTTGATATGCGTTCGCAGTGGGCCAAGTTTTAGCTCGACTTCATGCTCAAGGTTGCGGATATGCTCCTTTTTTATGGAATGCCCCTTGAGAAACCTTTTGTTCAAGGTGACAGCCCCTAACTCAAGCGATCTGACAAAGCGCACCTTCTGATCTTGGCAAACAATGATCTCAGTGGAGCCTCCGCCGATATCAACGCCCAAGAAAGTTTTGTCATCAAGTGCTAAACCTTCCTGCATCCCCAGAGAAACCAAGCGAGCTTCCTCTTCTCCATCAATGAGTGAGATGTGGATGCTGCTCTCGTCATATATTTTCTGAAAAAAATCTTTGTAGTTACGAGCACTGCGGGTCGCATGTGTGGCTACCACGCGATAAATAGGCTGGTAAGATGCCGCAATCGCCTGCATGCGTTTGAGTGCTTGAATGGTCTTCGTAAAGGCCTCTGGGACCAAGTTTCCGGCCTCATCCAAGTCCTCACCAAGGCGCAGAACTGCTTTATCGGTGTCGAGGATGCTGATGCGCCCGTCTTCATTGCTTTTTGCAACGAGGAGGTGGACTGAGTTGGTCCCAATATCGATGGCTGCTATGGGTTGGCTACTCGGAGAACTCATCGGTCAAGATCCTTCAAACAGGTTCCTATTTTTGCGAGTGGTCAGGCTTAGCTAAGCTAGGACGAGTGGCCACTGGGCGTCGTCCTTTTTTCTTAGGGTCGTAACGCACAGCTTTGTCATAGGGGAGGGACTTAATTCCAGCCTCCCGAGCTAACTCTATAAAGAAAGCCTGTGATCGCATGGCTGCCTTACCTTTTGGAGGCGTTTTTAAGGTATAGGTGCCATCTCCGCTAAGCTCCCGTGCTCTGGCATTGTCCTTCCAGTAGTTTCCCAAAATTTCTAGAATAATACGTTCTTTTAGATCAGGATTTTGAATGGGGTACATGAGTTCGATGCGTCTGTCCATATTCCTGGTCATCCAATCTGCGCTGCCAAGGTAAACTCGATCACTTGCTCCTGAGCTAAAGTAGTATATACGGCTGTGTTCGAGAAAGCGATCGACAATCGAAATCACCTGGATGGTTTCACTTAGCCCTTTTATACCAGGTCGTAAACAGCAGATGCCACGAACAATAAGACGGATTTCCACCCCACTTTGTGATGCTTTATACAAGCCTTGGATCAGAGCTTCGTCATCAAGTCCATTAATTTTTACGACAATAAGCCCTCCACCTTCTTTGCGATGGTCGCTCGCAACCTTTTCGATTTCTTGTAAGAGAAAGTTGCGAAGGTAGAGGGGCGAGAGGATGATATGGTCAAATTTAGGCAACGAGTTGCTGCCGATGAGCTTTTCTTTTTCTTTTAAAATATTAAATCCGGTAAGCAAGTTAAATAAAGCAGAGATGTCCTTACCAAATTCCGGGTTTGCAGTCAGCAAGCCTAAGTCGGTGTACTGTTTTGCCGTTTGTGAATTATAGTTACCGGTGGATAAATGTACGTAACGAACCATCCGGTCATTTTCTTTGCGAACCACCAAGGTGGTCTTGCAGTGGGTTTTTAAGCCCACAAAACCATAGACCACATGGACGCCAGCTCGTTCAAGCCTGCGTGCCCACACTACATTATTTTTTTCATCAAACCGAGCTTTCAACTCTACCACAGCAGTGACTTGTTTACCGTTTTCGGCTGCTTTGATCAGTGCATCGATGACAGGGGAGTCTCCAGAGGACCGATACAAGGTTTGTTTGATTGCATAAACATCGTGGTCTGATGCAGCAGCTCCCAAAAATTCGGTGATGGCATAGAAACTCTCATAAGGGTGGTGCACTAAAAGGTCTTTTTTACGAATTAACGAAAATATATTACTACTTCCAGCCATCCAAGCTGGTAAACGTGGGTTAAAACCATCTTGTTTTAAGTGTGGGAGAGGGAGCTTACATAAGGCAGTCAGTCCACTAAGGAAGATGGGGGAGCGTTTGTAGTAAATATCTAACTCTTCGATGCGGAGAATTTTTTTAAGTGTCTTGAGCACATTCGGGTTGATGTTATCCTCCACCTCAAGACGGACAGCCTCCGGTTGCACCCGATTGATAACTTCTTTCTGGATAGACTCGAGCAAGTCCACCACCCGGTTTTCTAGAAGGGTGTAGTCTAAGTTGCGAGTGACCCGGATCATACAAGAGTCTTTAACTTCAAAACCGAGGAATAAATTTTCTAAGTGAGCTTTGACTAGGTCTTCAAGCAGAAGAAAATAATGCTTGTTTTCCTCATCTTCTACCGGGATTAGCCTCGGTATCACCGAGGGAATTTCCACAAACCCTATCAGGTGATCTTTAGACACGGGGTTTGGAAACTCGATTAACAAATATAGGGACAAGTTGGTCAAAAATGGAAAGGGATGAGAAGGATCCACAGCTAAAGGAGTAAGAACAGGAAATACCTCTTCATTAAAGTAGGCATCAAGCTTTTCTTTCTGTGCTTTATTTAAATCGTCATAACCTAGAATCTTAACCCCACAAGTTTCTAGCTCAGGAAGAATGGTTTTGTGAAAGCAATCATATTGAACCTGGATAAGGGCCTTGCTGCGTTCATGAATTTTCTTTAAAGCAGTCACGATGGGTAGGCGTTCTGGGGACTCACAAGTCACGAAGCCTTCTTTTTGCATTTTCTTAAGACCAGCTACCCTTACCATGAAAAATTCATCTTGGTTTTTGGTAAAAATTGATAGGAACGCAAGCTTATCGAGCAGTTGGGTATCCTTGTGAATGGCTTCATCCAACACCCGTCCATTGAATTCAATCCAACTCAATTCTTTGTTGATGAAGTGCTCGGGCTTAGGTTTTTTCTTAATTCCTTTCAACTTGATCAAAAGTCTTGCTTCCTCAAATGATTGGTCACAGCAGGTAGGTCATCAATTTATGATTGTAGTAACAAGGGGGAAGTTTACAGACAGCAAGCAATGCCCTGTTTAAAAAAAAGTAGCACTGGCTAGGTGATCACTCAAGGGATTTCTAAATATTTTCTGGCTTTTTTTATGTCTTTTTTGATTTGCTCAGTAAGTAGAGAGGACGAATCAAACTTCATTTCATCTCTGATAAAGTGGGTAAAATAAAACCCTGCTTTAAGGTCATAATGACTTTGTCCAGAGTGATCTCCCGTGAGCAAGTGAGCTTCAACCCGTAAGGATGAGCCCTTATCCTTGAAGGTCGGTCTGATCCCACAGTTGATAATTGCAGGGAGCAAACCTTCAGGAAGTTTATGGATACTCGGAGCATCAAGCTTAGAGTATCGGTCGAGCCATACATAACCGGCGTAAACCCCATAGCCAGGAACGAGCTGTCCATGGTTTTCGAGGTTTAGGGTTGGAATTCCAATCTTTCTGCCAATCTGATCCCCTTGAAGGATACTGCCCTCCATAAGGTATGGCCGGCCTAGCATAGCGGTTACCGCCGTAATATCTTTATCTTGCAAGGTCTGGCGTATCCGAGTGCTGGAGATGGGCTTGTCTTGATAAGAAACGGCATCGCACTGGTAGATTTTTTTACCGTCTTGTTCGCAGCGGTCTTGTAGCCAGCTTGTATTTCCTTGGCGGCGTTTACCAAAGCGAAAATCATGGCCGACACACACCGCCTCTGCGCCTAGGTTTTTGACGAGGAATCTATCATAGAAATCCTCAGGCCTCATCTCGCAAAACGAAGCATCGAAATTTTGAATGAGTGCGAAGTCGACTCCAAGCTCAGCAAAGGAGCGGAGTTTCTGCTCCCTGGTAAAAAGCAGTTTTTCGTCTTCCACCTTTTTAAAAAAAGACTCAGGCCTTGGCGAGAATGTCATAGCGAGGCTGTCACAAGAATGGGCCTGAGCATGCTCTAGGGCTTTCCTGATCAGGCTTTGGTGGCCAAGGTGCACCCCATCAAAATTGCCAATGGTCACAGATTTGGGAGTGGGAGCTTTTTCTGGCAGAGTGCGAAAATCGATGCTTTGAATAATCTTCACAGTAAACCTATGGGTTGAGTTTGAGCAAAACAGGCCACGACCTGGAAAGTTTGGGGGAGACCCTAAAAAATAGCAATTAAGTATTTATCATCTCGGCTACTAGATTAAAATGAGCGAGCCTTTGATACGAACCAATGAAGGATGATATGGGCAATATTTATCGTTTAGGCCTCCTGGGTCATGGCATCTCCTTTTCTCTTTCTCCTAAAATCCACTCGCACTCGGCTGAAATACTTGGGCTGGGCTGTGAGTATAAGCTGTATGACTTAGAGTCAGGAGCGGTTGCTGAGTTTCTAAAGACTTTCTGGCAGCAAGGGGGGCATGGGCTCAATGTCACCACACCCCACAAAGAACTGGTGGCAAATGAGGTACAGTCTGGCCTGAGCTCAGTGAACACCTTATACCGCGGAGATGACTCTTGGAACTCAGCCAGCACTGATGGAGAAGGCTTTGCCCGCGCAGTCGCTCAAATGGGCTGTGGACTAGAAAACTACGATGACCTAGTTATCCTGGGTTCCGGCGGGGCAAGCATGGCTATCTTAGCTTACCTTAGGGCTAAAGGGGTCACTGGTAAGGTGCACCTTTTCAGGCGCAGTCCTAAGAAGGACGAAATTTTGCAGCAGGAGCTAGCCCGTGAGCTGAGGTTTTTTGATTTTGATTGTGCCTCCCTTGAAAGCTGCCTAAATGACATAACCCATGATCGCTGCCTTATCATTCAAGCAAGCTCGGCTCCTATCAAAGGAGATGACCTTAGTCATTTGCTGCCGGCACTGAAATCTTTTCGAGGCCACTTAGCTGATCTGGTTTATGGCAAGCCATCTGCGCTTTTGAAATATGCTCAAGACCAAGGCCTTGCCTGTCAGGATGGACTGCCCATGTTGATTGAACAGGCGAGATTGGCACAAGAGCTATGGTGGGGTGAGTCGGCTGGGTTTGAGGCTATTTATAATCACCTAATCAGCGGCTCGTAACCTAAAGTGGGTTAACCAAAGTTAGGCCCCAGTGCTCGAAGTCTTTTTTATTCGCAGTCGCTATATCTAGCCCCTCAACCACTGCCGTCGCTCCGATCCATAAGTCTTGCAGCGAATAAATATAGCCTTGGCTTTTCATCTTGCTTCCCTGGTCTGATGCAATACGAGCATGCTTTTGGCCAAAGTCAACAATATTGATTTCGTAATTTGACAGCAAGCTGGCCAATAGATTTATGGTTTTCATTAAGCCAGCACTTTTAAGGCCCATCTCAAGCTCGAACAAGGTCACAATTGAGATGGCAGCAAACTCTAAGTCTACGATCCAATCAACTAAAGCCTCAGATGGCCCCCGCTTTGACAGGAATGGAGAGATAATACATGTGTCGATAATTGCTTTCATGCTTAGAACTCCGGCAGTGGTCTTGTGGGAGTTTCAAAGTCTAGCACTTCAACATTTGCCTCTTCGAAAGACTTGGTAATCATCCGTTGAATTTTTTTGCCCTGACTCTTTTTTAAGATTTTTTTTAAATGCTTCAGCTCGTTCTTCATAGTTTCGAACTCCTTAGCGCTCACAATGACTGCGTGGGCATGACCACGGTTAGTGATGGTCTGAGGCTCTTCCTGTGCCATCGAGACCACCTTCGAAAATTTACTCTTTGCCTCTCTGATATTCCACATCCTTACTCCTTTGTGGTCACTTAGATAATTAGTAACTACATACCTATTATCGGTACAATGTGACTACAATTATAGATTAGAATTAAATATCAAATGATTACTGAATGATAGGGACATCTTGAGTGAGAAAGTTAGTGTCTGAGCCAAGAAAGAAGCATTGAGATGATTCTAGGGTTCAGGGTTCCAAAACCATCAAAAAGATCAAATGCTTATGACTCTTCAAGCGCCATAAAACTCCTTAACCTCTCGCTTGCCAAGTTGTGGCTGATGGATTTTGCAAAGCGCCTTGGTCCCATGATGTCGGAGATCTTAAGCCACTGAGAGTCACACAAAATTTCAAGCCTGGGATTAAGATGATACAGACCCTTTTGCACGCGCAGAAAGATTTTGCGGTTATACGGCCCATCTTTTAGCTGTTCATTCTTGGATAGAAGGCTTGAAAGGTATGCTCGCTTTTTCCTCTTTTCTGGAATAACACTGTTTGGAAATAGTTCAAAAAACTCTGTCAACAAAGGGGCGTTAAAAGCTGTGGCCTGCCTATAGCCGACTGGTTTTCCAAATCTTAGCAGGTGTGCTAGAGCGTTTTTCAACACATTTATCAGGTGGTATTCCATCAACCTTTGATCGATCTTTATAAGCTTGTTATCAACTCTAATTTTCAAAAAGCCTGGTGCAAGCAGTTTGTAAAGCTCTGGGTAAAACTCATCCATGAATTTGGGATTCCTTATGGCCTCTGAGCTTGCGATATCAAAGGCTGAGCGATGAGCAAAGTCAGTGGTGCTTGTTTTGGCGCCGTATTCCAATAGCTCCTCAACGAGCTTGATATCACCCATAAAGCTTGCAGCCATGAGTGGAGTTTGGCCAAACTTATTCTTGTAATCGATTCCATAGCTTCTAATCTCCTGCATGAGGCTTGCTTGGCTTTGGAGTTCCTTGCAAAACCTGCTAATTGCAAAGTTTCTGCGTTCTTCCACACTGTCGGAGGCTTGGTATCCGCGTTTATTTAGTTCTGCAGGAATAAAGGGATCGTGATATAGCTCCCCATATGCAAGAAGCTTCCTTTGAGCTTGTTTCTTTTTTCCTGCGTAAGCCTCATGGATGAGCGGCTGCAAGTCTTGCTCAGAAAACGGACGCCAAGGGGTGGGCTTTAGCTGCAGAACTTGAGATCGAATTGCTTCAGCCTGCTCTTCTTTGCCCTGCTTTGCCAGACGATTCGCTTCTTTTTGCCAATCTTCCTGTGAGGACTTTTTGACCCCTAGGTCCATATCTCCAGCTTGTTCCTCGAGGCTAAGAAGGCTCAAAAGCGGGTGATGCCTGTCTTTTTCGATCCAATACAAGTTCTTAGTGGATCTTGAAATGGCAACATAGAGTGAGTTGATGAAAAATTTATATATTTCTAGAGATTTATCCGACTTATCTTTGGCTCGATTATAATTTAGCTCGGATGTTGCCAAATCTTGGGTGGACACACCCTTGACCACTTCCGCAAAAGTTTTTCGGTCACCTGATACAACGTCAAAAAGGATAATATTTTCGTACTCAAGGCCTTTTACCTCTCTGATTGAAAACAAGAGGGGAGTATTAAATACCTTTCTCGCTCTCGCTTTGTCTTGTTCGTGCAGGACAATGACGGCAAACTTTGTGGACCGAGAGGTCTGCTTGTTTAAACTCGCTAAGGCTTTTTCTTTATTTGGTAAGAGCTTGACACTACCATCCTCGCTGGCCACTGAGTTGATTAGATAGTTACTCTCTTTGTCAATGGAGCCAAAGCGCTTTTGCTTGATGCGAAGAATCTGATTAGAAAGCTCTGTGATTTTGTGCGAGGAGCGGTAGTTTTTTTGGAGAACACTAAAAACCCGACTCTTAGTGATCTCGTTTTTAAAGAACAAGCTCTTTAAATGTGACCAAGAGAAAAAATTGGGATGAACAATCTGGTTGCTATCCCCGCAAAACATGAAGTTATTTTTTGCTTCAGGCTTAAGAGCCTGAAGAAGAAGGTAAACTTGAATATTTGTGAAGTCTTGAATCTCATCGATCAAAAGGTAGTCATACTTTGCGCTGATGACATCTAGGTAAGTATGGGACAAGATATTAAGGTCGAAGAAGCCTTCCTGTCTTAAAAATTGCAGGTACTTTTCGAATAAATTATAAACGAGCTCTTTCTTTTCTTCAGGGTAGATTGACTGCTTGATTCCTAAGGAAAGATAGTCATCCTTGCTTAGGTATGGCTTGTTGATTTCTACTCCAGTCAAGACTCCCTTAAATTCTTCAAACAATTCATGTGGGTCAATGTATTTTACCCTCTGCTTACTGAGCCAGAACTGAAAATCCTTAAAACCTAATTCCTGGCCCTCTGGAATAGCAAAGCTATCTAAAAACTCATTAAAACTTAAAAAGTCGATACTTTGGCCGTCATTGTTATAGCTGTGAGAGTAGTAAAGATCCCGTGAATTTTCGGCGAGAAAAGAGGACAGGGTCACATATAAGACGTCGCCTTGTAAGGTTTTCATTTTCTCTAAACTAATGGCTGTTTTGCCACTTCCCGCTGAGCCAACAATGATAGACGGAAAGGAGAATTGATATAGGCTTTCTTGCTCAGCATCGAAAACAATCGGTTTGTTGAGAAAGTGGAAACGCTTCCCATCTGGCTCAAGTAACTTGATCTCACTCTGTGATTCCAAGCTGTCGGCGGTGGTGACTTCCTCTACAAGATCCGAGTCGATTTTGCAGCCGTTCAGAAAGCGAGAGCGATCATATCGATGGGCGCGAATCAGCTCTAGGATGAGGATGACTTTTTCGGATTTGTAGTCTGCTATGGAGAATAAAAGGCGATTCTCCTTATCGAGTTTTGCGCGGTAAAACCCAGAGGACACCATTTTTTTTGCATCAGCACTGCGAAAATCCCCTTGTGAAAGTGATTTTTCTACAGCAGAAATTTTTCTTTCGAATCCCTGTGTATCAAGATCATTGTATCTAAGTATTTTCACAGCTACCTCTACCATAAACGCATTAATCGACCATGCTCACTATTTGATGCAGCAAGAAGCATGCAATTGAGCACATTGTGAGCTTATGCTCGGATTATTTATGATGTGTTTCTAGAAATGCAAGCTTTTATGTGCTCTGAGGCTGTCTTTAAAAAGTAAGGTCAAAGAGTGCTGACAAAAAGATACTCACCAACATTGCCACAAGGATCTTTGAAGTAAACACTTCTGCCATCCGAGCGATCATAGGGCCCCTTCAGGATTTCAATATTTTCCTGCTCCAGGAATTTTGTGAACTCGTCCACCTCTTCAGGTGTTTTGGCGTAAAACCCATAGTGATCTAGGGTCTCCCAGCCCTTTGTTCTGCTTGTATGGTCTTTCTCAGCCCCGTGCTCTGGCTTCTTTACAGCCATCTGCGGGGTTTTGATGGCGATGATATCCCTGCCAGCAAGTAAGAACAGTAGCTCACCACGATCTTCAAGCACCTTGAGGCCTAGCTGTTGACAAAACCAGTTTTTGGCCAACTCGATATCTTCAACCACAAGGCCCACGTGATTAAGTCCAGATATAGAAAATCCTCTTGAAGACAATAGCTTATCCTCCATCATTCATAGGTCACTTCCCAAAAGGTGCGATTACACCATACTGAGCTTACCTATTTATACGCATTAATATCTGCGAGTTGCAGATATTTCTTAACTTCTCTGGTAAGTATGACGATTTGTATTGAAAAGGTGTATTGAATACATGTATGTTTGGTGTCCTAATAGGGAGGATTAATAATGACTGAGCTATTCGAAGGACTCTCGAAGAGCTTGGATGAAGCAATGGATTTTGCTAAAGGCCAAAAAAATGCTTCGAGAGTTACGAGAGTCGAGTTTATTCCGCCGGAGTCTTTCCCTCCAAACCGGATAAAAAAGATTCGTAAAGAGCATGGGCTAACACAAAAAATGTTTGCTAGGCTGCTAGATATCAGCGTTGAGACCGTAAAATCCTGGGAGCGTGGCATTAACCATCCCAATGGGCCCTCAGCAAGGTTGCTGCAATTGATCGAAAAAAGGTCTGATGTGATCGAAGACTTCTTCAGAGCAGAAGCGGGCTGAAGTTTAGGTTCTTCCAAAAAACAAATGAACTTCAGAGTGCTTACATAAAGGGCGTTACTTTCAGGGCCGATTTATGGTATCCGGTGTCTTCTGTCTTAATCTGGAGGAAGCAAACAGGCGTGGATCAAGCTCCCGTGAAGATACCATCTCGATCATTTTTGCAGGAATTAGCTAAAAAGCATAAGCTCGAACTCCTTGGCATCGTTGCCCTTGGCAAGGAGCCTGAATTTGCTCGTTTTGAAAAGTGGCTTGAAGATGGATTTCATGCAGACATGGAGTTTATGGCAAGAAACCTCGCCTGCCGTGAAGATCCAAGGACGCTTCAGTCCGGTGCACAGACTGCCTTAATCTTCGGTTATCAATATTACCAAGGTGACAAAGCCCAAAAAGGAAAAGCTCAGAACGAAACACGGGTTGCTCAATATGCCAGGCTCAAGGATTATCATAAGTTCTTGCGCAGGCATTGCAGTGCTTTCTGGAAGGAGCTTGAAGAGCATTTCCCAAATATCGGTTCCATGCGGGTGACTGTGGATAGTGCTCCACTATTGGAACGAGCCCTCGCATCAAGGACTGCTGAAGGATTCATCGGTAAAAACACCCTCTATATCCACCCTAAAAAAGGAAGCTACTTTTTATTAGGGGAAATCTTAAGCGATAGCGTCTTTCCAACTGATACCCCTAGTGCGGTTGACCCTAAGCAGCGAACTCCTGCGGGAGGTTGTGGCAGCTGTAAACGTTGTCAGGTTAATTGCCCAACTGGGGCACTCGATGAAGCCTACCGCCTTGATGCAAAAAAATGCATCGCGTACTACACCATCGAGCACCGAGGGATCATTCCCATCGAATTCTGGCATGGTTTAAAGCTTTACTTTTTTGGCTGTGATATTTGCCAGCTGGTGTGCCCTTATAATCGTGGGCAACAAGCAGTAAAAAGCGAGCACCTAAAACTCATCGGCCTTCCTCCATTAGCCGCAATTGCAAGCATGAACCAAGCAGAGTATGAGCAGTGGTTTGGTGGGACACCGATGACGCGCGCTAAGAAAGATGGGCTACGCAGGAATGCACTGATTTCTATGGTTGTGAATGACCATGAAGAGTTGCCCAAAACACTCAGCATACTAAAAGAAGATGATAGCCCTTTAATCCAAGGCACCTTGCAGCAAATCTCTGATTATCGAAGTCTTAGAGAAGGTGAGAAAAATCTTGAGTCTTTAAGTGCTGCCAAATCATCACTGCGTGAGAGCCACTAAGTCCAAAATACGATGCTAGGATCATAAGGCACTCGTTTGCCTTTGACTCGGCTACTGCAGTTTGCAAACGTTCTATAATGGAAAGTACGTACTGATCTTGGTTAAGTTTACTAATAAAGTGACGGGACGACTCTAGGCCCTGGTACTGGGTGATACCAAATAAAAATGATAGGACCTCTCCTGCGGCTATGACATCACCTTTTTTTACGTATAAACGAAATGTGCTAAAGGTAGGTATCTCGTTGCGAAGAGGGTCAAGCTTGATCACTTGGCTAGAATTGAAGTGATGATCGCCAACTGGCCTATGATCCTGATCATCTTGATCCCCAATGTCTGTATTCGTGAGTGGAAACTTGATTATTTTTCCCATGAGGCCCTCTCTTCTTCCTCTTAATCCGCTATCGGCCTTCATGGTTAAAATCAAAATATCAGCGTTTATATCCTAAATATTAGCCTTCTATCAGTTTATTTATGGTGATGCGCACGCCCGTAGATCCAGTCTTAACCGGAATAATTTCTCCAGTCAGGTCCCCAGGTGCATCCATTCCTGCAGTGCCAGAGCGGTCAAGGCGAGCTTTGATCCGTAAGGTTTTAGGAATGCGGTGGGATGGACGCATCACCTGGAGGTTGTCCTTGGTGATGGTAAAACTGTAAAAAGAGCCTTTGGGATCTTGCTTCAATGGCCAGCGAATGGCTCCATAGGGCATGGGTGCAGGATTTGCCGTATCGAAGAGCACGATAAATAAAGTACGGATGCCTGCAGCTTTCTCTTCTAACTCAGGTGGAATGATGACTTCCCCCTGTGCATAAATGAAGGACTTCTCAGCAAACTGGCTGACCATTCCGACCACTCCTGCTAACACAGCAAGACAGATCCCTACCAAGGCCCATTTAGGTAATGATTTCATAGCTACTCACATATAAAATTGTTATGACTTGTTCACGTCAATCCTTAAAAACAGAATCGTACCCAAAATTTATAGTAAAATAGATGCTCCCAATTTCAATAGCTTATCTCTGCTCTAGGGCTAATTATGAGCAAATAGCTAGACAAGACTAATGTATAAGTTGAATTGTACCGTTCTATAGTCAAGGGACGAGCAGTATCCGTAAGTGACGGTACTCATGTTATAATTTAGTTGGGAGATCATACTAAATTACCTCTATCAATGTAGCATAGCTAAGCACCGGGAGATCCCATGACGGAAGAAAAAGAAGACAGTAATATTGCGAGGCTTTTAACGCCAAAAAAAGAGGCTAAGAAGCGCCAGTACAGTTTTTATCTCAACGAAAAGCTCTACAAAGCTTTTATGGATACCTGTAAAAAGCGCGACATCTCTGGCTCTAGGGTTATTAGTGCTTACATGAAAGACTTTCTTGAGAAGTATGGTGATTAGTGAACGGCGTTGTTGAGCCGTTTAGCTTTGCTGCACTTTCACAGGATTTCTTGTAAAAGCTTATACTCGCAGTATGAGCGCATATCTTATGGATTTTTGATCTCAGCTTTGTTTTTTGGTCGAAGGTTTCGCGATCAATGATAAGCAATCAAGAAGATAGTTTCTGAAAATTCACCCGCTGTAGACCTAAACATCAAGAGTCTCTTCTAACATATGCCAGCAAGTTATAGATTACCTACGTATAGGAAATATCCTTATGCTAACTAATTGATATTAGGCTACAAGGCTCTCTCCTAGCATTGCAAAATTGGTTTAATTGATTTTTTTGGTACATAAATACTATGTACTATCCGATAAAGTGTGAGTGAATTGAAGGTATTCATTGACAAGCTGGCGGCTAAGCAGCTGCAGAGAGTACCCCTTAATGTTCGAAGAAAGCTTGCTATCTGGGTCTCATCTGTAGAAACGGCAGGACTTATGGAAACTAGGAAAATAAGAGGCTATCGCGATGAAAAACTACTTGGTGGAAAAAAGGACCGAAGGAGTATTCGTCTCAGCAAAGCTTGGAGGGCGGAGTATCATATCGACACCGATGAGTTTGGCAATTTTATCCTAATATTGGAGATTCACCATCATGACTATTGATGAAAAAGACTATGTTAGGGCTCAAGAAGTACTGCCAAGTCTTAGCTTTGCAGAATTGATTGAGTCTATCAGAGAAGATCTGAACATTGAAAAGCGAGTCGATATGGCAAGGCAACTTGGTGTCACTAAGCAGTACTATAGCGACTTTTTAAGTGGAAGAAGCCATGTAAGTGTGAAGAAAGCTGTGGAATGGGCAAAAATTCTCGGTTATCCAGACAAGCTTTTTATCAAGTACGCACTGGATGATTTGCTTTCACGAAATGAGCTAAATTATTCTGTGCAAGTTCACGATGCCATCGAGGTAAAAGCTTAGGGTTTCCAAGAGCATTTTTGCGCACCGCAACTGAGTATAGAGATCGTCGGTGCACGCGCTAGTTTTTTCTCAGGACTTTAAACGACTTCCGCATAAATCCAGAACTTATGGCTTAAAAAGCGCACCTGTATCGATTGCTAAGCCTTCAAAAGGCTCCAACTCAATAAGCTCTCCATCCCCTACAAACCGAGATACTTCATACTTGCCGGAGGAGCCAAGCTTCAATGCAATGATGCCTTTTCTTTCAAGGTCGACCATCCAGTAGAATGGAACACCAAAAGGCTCCAGCTTGACTCTTAAATCTTGCGCGGCTTTGTTCCAATTGCTTGGCGACATGACCTCACATATCCACTCTGGTCTGGAATTTTGATATTTTGCTTTGGGGTCGTATTGGTCAGATGCAAATGTAGCAATGTCGTGAACAAAAGTATTTTCTTCGTCGTATTGAGTCCAGGCTTCACTTAAGGTAACCCAGTAGTCGTTACTGCCTGATTTCTTCTTTAACTGAAAGTTAGTGATTTCTGAGCCTAAACTTAATTGGACTCTTGAATGCTCGCTAGATGCAGGTTCCATGAGAACGATCTTTCCATCGATAAGCTCAGCCCTTTGCTCATCTGGAAGTGTTAGCAGGTCATTTATAGTTTTCTTTTCGATTGCATCCATAACTCAAGCTCCTAATAACGAACGATATGACCGGAGCATTTTCTTGCGTTTTAGCAATAAGGGGAAAGGACTTCAGGTCGGGCACTGGTCTCGATCTATTGACGCACTCTAACGGTCATTAACTCCACGATACTCATAGGTTTAGCAATTATCCCTT
>JABSRF010000230.1 GCA_013215275.1 Oligoflexales bacterium
ACCGTCAACACTGGAAGTCTTAGATAGTGCGTAACCTGCTGTAATATTGAAACTAAAATATCGGTCACTTATGAGGCGCTTCTTAAGGAATACCTAAGTTAGAGACACACTCGCCAGTAACCTTGATATATTGGGGTCAAAAATTAAGCAGACGATACGAAGGAGGCAAGTTTAACCATGTTCTATGTTGGCAAAAGCAGTCATTGAGCGTATATGCAAACGCTTAGACCTCTTTCATCAGGAACTTCCTAGTATACTGATGTTGTCCAGTAAGACTCCATCCTTGGAAATAGAGTAATCAGTCACAAGCCTAAACCTAATGCGAATAGAATCACCCGATTCAAACGATATCTTTTCTTGAAGGTTTAGAATTTTTTCCATCCAATCCGATTTTCCTGTGATATCTTCAATCACCTGCCAGTTTGCTCCATTAACCGATGCCTCAATTTTAAGGTAGTCAAAACGGTATTCTAGGTCATAACTGATATTAAACTTTAACAGTAAAGCATCTGAAGCACCAATGATAGGCTTTAACGTGAGAGCGATGTCTGAATCTTTAACATAATTCCCCTCTGGGCTATCAGAATAAACAGATTCATCCTTTCCATCCACTTTAACAGTTTGAAGGCCCCAAGGCTTATCATAGTCAATTTCAGATAGGGTATCAGCAGTATAGTTCGCGTAAACTGTTGCATCAATCAGCTGAAAGGGTACACTTTCTGACAAAGGACTGATATTCCCTGCATTGTCTTTAGCCCTAACTGCGAAAAAACCAGCTGATTGTAAAGGTAGGTTAACAATCTTATAAGATTGATGCTTAATTTCAGGAATCAAGGCTACCTTCTCAGCATTTCCCCAAGCCTCTTCGGTCGTAATAGCACTGGTGGCAATTCTAACCTCATAAACACTTGCTTCCCCAACGTTACCGTCATCTCCGCTCCCTTGAAAGCTTATGGAAAAATCGGTCAGCGAAACATCGGAAATCACAATCTGTTCCACTTTTGCAGGCGCTTGCTTGTCCTGCTCAACTGCATTGTACAAATTCAATCGCCCCCCAGTCCGCATTTTAGTTGCAAAAGCTTGAATTGGATCTGTCGTTGCGAGAATT
The DNA here is from genome assembly GCA_013215275.1 of Oligoflexales bacterium. Classification (GTDB taxonomy): domain Bacteria; phylum Bdellovibrionota_B; class Oligoflexia; order Oligoflexales; family Bog-1112; genus JABSRF01. Next base: position 1,109 of record JABSRF010000230.1, read on the forward strand.
TTACCTTTAATCTGTGCACCAGTCAGACTAGGCTCGAGGGATTTGATCAGAGCTGCGGCTCCTGCTACATGAGGGGTAGCCATTGATGTTCCACTGAAAGATGCATAACGACCTCCAGGTACTGTTGATAGAATGTCCTTTCCAGGCGCTGCCAAATCAACCGTATTGAAACCAAACTGTGAAAAGCTCGCAAGCTGGTCATCTTGAGTAGAAGCAGCCACAGAAATCACGTTGTCGACATCATAATTAGACGGATAATGAGCTTGCGTATCGTTATCTGTACCACTATTTCCAGCTGCAGCAACAAACAGAATATCGGCTTTATCTGCCTTTTCTATGGCATCATACATCGCTTGGGAGAAACCTCCTCCGCCCCAACTATTGCTCGTTAAAAACACACCCAGTTCTGTTGCATAGTCGATAGCTTTGACTGCATCTGACAAGCTTCCCGAACCAGAGCCACTGAGAAACTTAATCCCGACTAAAGATATATCCCAATTGACCCCTACGACACCTTTACCATTGTTTCCGATTGCTCCAATTGTTCCCGCACAATGAGTTCCATGTTGATTGTCGTCCATTGGGTCATTGTCATTATTTACAAAATCCCATCCTCTAAAATCATCAATAAAGCCATTGTTATCATCATCGATGCCGTTTGTCTTTTTATCTCTTCCATTTTTGTCAAGGCCGGTTTCTCCAGGATTAGTCCAGGCATTTTTTGCGATATCTGGATGCCTGTAGTCGAGTCCTGTGTCAATCACTCCAACTAGAACGGAATCTGAGCCTTTACCGACCTCCCAAGCTCTTTCGGCATCAATTTTATCCATTCCCCAAAGCTCACTGAAGCTTGAATCGTTAGGCGTATCGATTGCACGAATAATCGTGTTCGCTTCCACGTATTCAATGTCACCTGACTCGAATAAAATCTTAGCTTTCGCAAGCAGGTCATCGTCAGTTAGATTGCGAGGAAACTTTAAAAGCACAGCGTCACTTGCAAACTGATGCTCAACTTTCGCATCAATTGTACTTAATATGCTGATCATATTTCTAGCTGTTTTAGGTTTAAATTTAACAATCATCTCCCCATCAACATGGGGGTAGTTTAAATTGAAGTCCTGCCCCATAACACTTTGTCCGACCATGAGAATCGCTACGAAAAATAGCTTTTGCAATAACCTCATACCATTCCCCCTTCAATAAAGTTGATCTCAGCAAAGGCCATCAACTTAAATGGTAATCACGAAAATACGGTCACGGCCCAAAGCTCAGAGAATCAAGCTAAGCTATGTAAATTCAGTACCAAAAAAGTTTAAACGCCTTTAAGAATGGTAATATGGAAGCGCAAAAAAATCACACAGAAAGCATTTCCTATTAAGAATTAGGCTATATAATTAAAGCAAAGCTTAAGGTCTTAGCGAGCAAGGAGAGCTCATGAAGGTAGGGAAATATGATTGATTAGGCAAATTACAACCTAAAATCGTGCCAATCTATGCTCTAAGCACTTCGGCATCACCGCACAAATCTTCCGATTTTACGTTAATTTCGTATCCAGAGAACTTACGAATATTAATAACACCCGAGTCAAATATTAAGTATTGGCCCTTGATCCCTTTAAGAATTCCACTAACCAATGGCTCTTTATCAAAGTTTAAGCTTACGATTTTCTTAGGGTATTCTAACACCGGGTACTTAAACGTTCGCAGGGTCTCATGTTCTAACCTGTGAGCCTTGGCATTTTCTGGAAATAAATCAAATAGCTGGGCTCTTTTTTCATAAAGGTCAAGCTCGGTGACTTCTCCCTTCAACATAGCTCGCCAGTTGGTTTTATCATTTACCTGTTTTTTCAAGGCTACTTCAACCAAGCCAGAATCAAACCGCGTTGCAACCCGAGCGATAGGCAGTGCTTGCACAGCACCCTGATCGACCCATCTGGTCGTTTGATGAAAGCTTCGAGTAATTCCAACCTTTAGACTCGAAGAAAGAGCTAAGTAAACTGTGTGATCGATAAAACAAAACTTCTCAGCCCACTGTGGATCTCTGCAGGTCCCTTTATCAAAATGGCAGATTTCAGGTTTGACTTGACACAGATCAGCTTGCGGCAAGACCTGACAACAGGGGAAGCATAAGCCTTGGTTATAGGTCTTCTTAATCTTTCGACCACACTCAGTACAGGAAATGTTGCCCGTGGCTTTTAAGCTGAGTTTTTTTCCTAATAATCCGTTGAGGGGTAGCTTTTGCTCACCAACAGGCAACTGATAAGAAACTAAACCTTCTGGACTCACTTCAGAATGAAGTTTTTGTATTTGCCCAACTAACACGAAACACCTCTATTTTATAAGTCCACTATGACGCAACAAAGCTTGGGTAGAAGGACTTCTTTTACGAAAATTTTTAAACACTTCTAGTGGATGTTTCGAGCCACCTAAAGCAAGAACAGTGTCCCTGAACTCGATACCCACTTTTGCAATCTCTTCATCGTTATCTAGGCCTACATCCTCAAAAGCAGAGAAAGCATCTGCACTAAGAACCTCTGCCCATTTGTAGCTGTAATAACCTGCTGCATAACCACCACTAAATATGTGACCAAAGGAACAGAGAAAATGATCTTCCTCTAGGGGAGGCAACACAGATGTCTTACTCGCAACTTCCTTTTGAATGTCAAACGGAGTTTGCCCTCCGTTGGGGTCATAAGAATGATGCAAAGTTAAGTCTAATAAACCGAATTGAAGCTGTCGCAACATCAATTGACCTGCGCGGAAGGTCTTAGCTGGAACGATTTTTTTAAATAGATCATCAGGCATTTGCTCGCCTGTTTTATAGTGCTTAGCAATACCCATTAAGGTTGGCTTGTGATAACACCAATTTTCCATAAACTGGCTTGGTAGCTCGACCGCATCCCATTCAATGCCATTGATGCCTGACACCTCAAGCAAGTCCACCTTAGTTAACATGTGCTGCAAGCCATGGCCGAACTCATGAAACAAGGTTTCCACCTCACGAAAAGTCATCAATGAAGGGTCATCATTGATTGGAGGGGTAGAGTTACAAACCAAATAGGCCACAGGCAACACAAGCTGACCATCAGCCTCCTTATGACGCGGAAGGCACTCGTCCATCCAGGCTCCACCACGTTTATTCTCAGGACGCGAGTAAGGATCGAGGTAGAAGGATGCAATCTGTTTGCTATCTTCATCAAATATCTCAAAAAACATCACATCTGGGTGCCATTTAGGAACATCATGCTCAGCTTTTTTAACGGTGACACTGAAGATCTTTTTTACAAGAGCAAACAAGCCATCAAGAACCTTTGGTAAGGCAAAATAAGGCCTAAGCTCTTCATCAGTAAATTGGAAACGTTTTTCCTGTAGGCGCTTAGACCAATAGGCGACATCCCAATTGAGCACCTCTTGTTCACCGTGCTCCTTTGCAAGCTCTTTGAGGTCTTCAAGTTCCTGCTGGGCAGGCTGCCAAGCTGCACTTCTCAGCTCTTCTTCCAGCTCAAAAATAGACTCGACCGTTTCAGCCATCTTTCTACTTAAGCTCATCTGGGCATAAGACTCAAACCCAAGCATACTTGACTGACGCTTTCTGATTTCCAATATTCGTGAAATCGTAGCTCGGTTGTCAAAAGGCTCACCTGCAGCGCGTAAAATAAACGCACGATATATTTTTTCCCTCAAGTCTCGTCGCTTACTATTTTCCATGAATGGAACAAAGCTGGGATAATCTAAAGTCACCAGCCAAGGCCCTTGCTCTGGGCTCGAAGGCTTTTCCGCATCAGGAAATTTTTGATTATAGGATTGTGATGCCATACTCAGGTATGATGCAGGAAGGCCGGTCACATCTTTTGGTGTTTTGAGCACCAAAGAAAAATTTTTTGTGGCGTCCAGAACATTGTTGGCAAAGCTTGTTGAAAGCTGGGTTAGCTCTTGGCTAAGCTCATTAAATTCGGTACGCAATGCTCCTTCAAGTCCGATCCCTGAAAGTTCACCATCTTGAATGCGTGCCTCTAGAATCCGCACCTGCCCTTCATTAAGGTTCTTTGCACCCTCTCCCTGTTGAAGCCTCTTCATAGCTTTGTAGATTGCTTGACTCTGATTCATCTTTAAGCCAAGAGCAACGATTTCACCCTGCACCTCTTCATAGGCTTTGCGTAAGGCATCAGAGTTCATCACTCCGTTCAAGTGGCTCACAGGGGACCAAGTGTGGTGAATCATCAAGCTTATGCTTGCGAGTGGCTCAAATAGCTCCGTCCAAGAACTGGGGGCCTTTTTCTCAAGAGCCTCAAACTGTTTGTCACATTCAGCAAGAACACTACGTACCGCCGGCACCACATGCTCGGGCTTAATCTTGTCAAAAGCTGGTAAGCTGTGGTTGCCCAATAGAGGGTTGTTTTCCAAACTCATGGAGACTCCTGAATCACTCTCAAAAACTATTAGAATCCAAGCTAGAAAATGCGCATATGTCCCATAACCCTATTGCAAGATTCATAACATGGAATATGATCTTTTTAATCTTAACGCTATCAAGCACTTAGTGGAATACGATTTTATAGTCGTTCCAGTTGGCACTACACTGGCAGAGCTACTTAAAGAAGCAGAAGTAACGGATTTTGCATACTGTTTTGTAGCAGATAAACAAGACCATATCATAGGCTATATACCCCAAAGAAATTTATGGCAAGCTGCTAAACAAAAACGGGGGCTTGAAGCCGATACTCCAGTGTTATCCTTGAGCCTTAGTTGCTCTAGCCATCTACGCTTAGATAGCACCTTAATGGCCATTCTTAAGGTGTGGCGCCAGTGCGGCAACACCCTATACCCGGTCGTGGACGAAGAAAAAGTCATTGGCTACGTTAAGATTGACAAGGCAAAAGAAAGCCTCATCAATGCCGCAATTTACGCTTAGGTAACTCCAAATAAATGTCCTACCCATTGATGGTTAATTTTAGTACAGTTCTGGCCTGTGATTGCGCACTC
>JABSRF010000231.1 GCA_013215275.1 Oligoflexales bacterium
TTATGGTTTCGACTATCAATAGATTCAGATACTAGATGAGTTTAGTATGGTGCTACTTTGTGGAAACTTCTGTTAAAGAATGGGGTGCTTGATATCCTTGCATTAGTAAGAAACCTGGATATCAGCATGCATGACTTTGATCCCATCCATGAAGGTTACTTCAGGATTTATCAGGCTTTGGATAAATATACAGAAAGTCCTAATAAAATCCTTATCACCAGCAAAACCGGCCATGAGACAGTTGTTCTCAGGTCGAGCCTCAATGAGCAGAAAAAGGAATATATTGGATTAAGCAATGAGGTTTCAAGTTGGGAAATCTTAGCACGCTTGACCATACGGGGGCTTGGAGCAAGCCTCTTACCAGACTATATCGAATGGAACTATAAGGATTCCCTCCGCCCGTGCAAACCCTTGCAGGATATCAAAATCCCCTACGAGCTTGGCTTAGTTTATCGTAGTTCGCCTGAGAACTTGGGTCGCTTCCAGGCCTTTAAAGAAGTTTTTAAGGAATCGTTTGAGCAGAGTAGTTTGAAGGATTAACCATCATAATTGAAAGACTTGCGCCTCGATTTAGTCTCTGATCGCTGCTTCTTTTCTCTCAGCCTTCTTTCTTTGGCTGCTTTGCTTGGTTTCGTTTTTTTCCGTGGTTTAGGGGGAGCTTTCACCTCTTCAATCATCGCAGCGAGCTTATCCATTGCGTCCTGCTTATTTTTAAGCTGATCACGGTACCGAGAGCTGCTCACCACCAGCTCCCCTTCTTGATTGATGCGCCGTGACCACTTAGCGATAAACCTTTGCCGTAATGCTTCAGATATGCTTGGAGATGCTTCCACATTCCACCTCAGCACTGCTTTACTGTTGACCTTATTTACGTTCTGCCCACCTGCGCCGGGGCTCCTCACAAAGTCAAACTGAAACTCTTTAGGTGAAATGAATATTGAGCCAATTTTCATGACCATGATCCTTCATTTGGCAAAAATGCCTGGAGCCCTATCGTCACAAAAAAGCCCAGGCTATGCAAAATCTTTGTAGTCCACCAATTTTAAGGGAAAAAAAGTTTAGTGCTTACGGTTCAGCAAGGAATGAGCAAAAGCCATAAGAGATTCAGTGTTTCCAGGCAAGCGGGACAAAATCTCCAAGGCTTCATGAGTTAGCTGCTGGGCAAAGGCCTGCGCTTCCTGATAGCTCATGGTTTGCAGAAAGGTCAGCTTGCCTTGCTCCTTATCTTTTCCCTTAGACTTTCCAGTGCCTTCCCTCTCATCAAGTAAGTCGTCGATCACCTGAAAAGCTAGGCCTATCTTACAGCCAAACTGCCCTGCTAGGGCTACATGCTCTGATTTGGTACCACTGGCTATTGCCCCCAACTTACATGCGGCTGCAATTAAGTCTCCTGTCTTTCTTTGATGGAGGTTTTGAAGGTCCTCTTGCCGATAACCTTGTTGGTTCATCCATGTGAAGTCGAGCATCTGCCCTAAGACCATTCCCCGAGAACCCACAGCTGTAGATAATACTCGGATCATCTGCATGCGTTTGCCGAGCTCCTTATCATCAAGACCCTCTCCACAAAGCTCTCCCGACAACAGAGCCCAGGCATCAGACAAGAGAGCATCACCAACCAAAAGCGCTGTGGCTTCATCAAACTTTATATGAACGGTTGGCCGACCTCTGCGTACCTCATCATCGTCAAAGGTTGGTAAATCATCATGCACGAGGCTATAGGTATGAAGCATTTCTAGGGCAAATGCCGGTATCATTAGATGAGAACGAGACGCTCCTGGCTGCATGCTTTCGGCGAACAATAGGTAAAGGAGGGGCCTAGCACGCTTTCCTGAACCCTCCAAGGCATACCGACATGCTGCAGATAAGCGAAGCTCGTCTTGGTAATGAGTCTGAATAAAGTCTTGCCAATTTAATTCAAAAGAGTCTTTTAGATCCTGGATTAATGTCTTTTCCACAAAAATTTCCTCAATCTTAATGAGCTTCCACTACGAGCTGTGGTCCTTTACCAACATGATCAACGATAAAGTCAAGCTGTGGATAGCATTTCTTAATTTCGGAATGCAGCTTACTTTGATCTTGCTGCTCACAAATCACATGAATATTTGGCCCAGCATCTATGGTAAAGTAAGCTGCTAAGCCTGTTTTCTGCCTTAATTTACGCAACCAGCTTATAAAGCTAATGCTCTCAGAGCTCAGGTAGCAGGTGGAAGGCTTTGCACTCATCATCACTGCATGCATCTCTAGAGCCTCCTGCTCAAGGAGAGGGCCTAATGCAGAAAGGTCTTTGTCTCTAAGGGCATTGATCATCTGCTCCTCTTTTTCACCAATGCCTGCAAGCCTAGGTTCGAACAAAGGACTTGACCAAGCATCAAGGTGTGCCTTGGAGGAAGAAACCTTCTTTTCACTTGCTGAAAATATGGCTATGGTATCCGCAAGGTCCCAGTGCTCGTCAGAAAATAGGTGCACGAGCTCTTGCTCACCGGTCGTTTCATCAACCTTCCAGCTAACGTAACCTCCCCAAAAACTCCGACATGAACTCCCTGACCCCATCCTTGCAAGTGCTGCCAAACGATGACGGGTAAAGCCCATTTTTTCCAAGGTGTCGAGCGAGTCAGCCTGCTGCCACGCAGCTACTGCCGCTAAGGTCAAAGCTCCAAAGCCGCTAGCGCTGCTAGCAATGCCACATCCCGTAGGAAAAGAGTTGCTTGTGTTAACCTGCAGATAGGCTTGGGTCCCCAACTCCTTAGCTAAATAATCTAAATGAGCGTAAGCTTTCCGGCCAAAAGAACTCGTCCTCTCTACCAGGGTGCCTGAAAAAGATATCTGATGCTCACTAGCCCCCACCAGCACCCGCGCAGAAGTGGTGGTCACGCTCTGGGCAAGGCTCATGGACAACGAATGATTTGCGGGCCACTGAGTTTTCACATCTCGTTTTCCCCAGTACTTCAAAAAAGCGATATTTGCAGGCACAAGAGCTTTATAAGGTAAACTCATGGTCAAGGTGGTTCCCCTCTATTCTATGCTTGCTCCATGGCAAGGGAAGTTTATGTCTAGTTGATGCCAACCTAAGGATGCTAACTTATGGCGTGCTTCTTCAGTATGCTTGGGCGTTCCGAATAATATGATGGCATCCTCTCCTCCAGCACCTGTGGTTTTGTAAGTGAAATCACGGTCGAAACCTCTACAGGTCTTTAAGGCATCTTCTAACTGCAAAGGAAAGAAGGGGCTAGGTAGTAGGATGCTGCGCAACTCTGCTATTTTTGCAATCGCAATTTGCTCGAGGTTTGATGCCTCATTGCTTAAAACCTTCAGAAAAGAATCCTTTGCTGCATTCATTAAATCTATGAACTTAAGCTTGAGCTGGTTTTGCTCTATCCATGCGATGGTTTTACTGCCGACGCCCTTGGTGGGGGCCCCTCTGCCACCGCTAAAAACCTGAACGTAATCAGAGAGTTTTCTATGCTTGTAAGCGGTGACGGTAGCTGGCCACTGCTCTTTGGTGAAGGAAAACCCCATCAAACCTCCCATAAGCTGACAGGCGATGTCATAACCCGAAGCAAAGCCCTGCTGCTGCACTTGATTTTCCCAGGCTATGCGCGCACAATCCCAAAGGACTCCTGGAAAATCAGCCTTAAGATCTCTAATTTCAGGCCTCGATAAACTTGCCGCTGCTAGGCAAACTCCAAGGCTGAGGGCTGAAGAGCTACCGAGTCCATCACTGATGTCCCAGCCCGAACTGATTTTAAGCCTGAGCCCTGTAAGAGAAAATTGCTTCTGCAAACGAACTATCAATGGAACAATGAGGTGTCCCTCAGCAAAAGCTGGAATAGGTCGGCCCCTTTCAAGCTCTAGGAGCTCACTCCACAGGTCTGACTCAATCACAACGCTCTTGGCTTCTGTACGGCTTGCATCAATCGTCATAAAGCGATCCAAGCTAAATGCCAAGCACTCCTGGCCCCAGAGCACGCTATACTCACCGAACAGCATCAACTTTGCAGGAACCTTAACTCTTACAGCATCATTCATTCCCACAGCCATGCTCCCCTTGGTAGCTTTGTATGAGCTGGCCAATCGAGTCTTCGAATGGATCTGACAAGCAAAGTTTTTTCTTTAAGCTAGCCAAAGTTCGTGAGCCAGTGGCTAACATACAAACTCTAAGCTCATTGGCAAAGTTGTCTAAAACCGTATCACACGCCGCTGATGACGAGAGGGCTGCACGGAGTAGAGGTAAGCCCACTCCAACCATTTGGGCTCCCAAGCCACAAGCCTTAGCAACCGTCAGGCCGTCACGGATACCGCCTGTTGCAATCAAAGGAACTCCAAGCTGCCTCAGATTCAAAGCACTGAGCGAGTATGCAGTCGGAATACCCCAGTCACGATAACAGTCTGCAAGGCGTTTGGTCTCAGCATTTTTACTTCGTAAGCCCTCGATATAAGGCCATGAGGTGCCGCCTTTTCCACCCACATCGATCGCAGCAACCCCTAAATTTACCAGTCGATTTGCGGTGTTGGGGTCCATCCCTGAACCAACCTCTTTGATAAGCACGGGCACGGGAAGCTTTTTACAGAGCTCGCCAATACTATGTAAAAGGCCACGAAAAGATCGATCACCCTCAACCTGCACAAGCTCCTGGAGAACGTTAACGTGAATCGCCAGCGCGTTTGCTTGAACCATATCCACAGCTCGCAAGCATCGTTCTAAACCACTAGGGCCCGCTATCTGCGCAGCCCCCAAATTGCCAATGAGAAACAACCGAGGAAATTTATCCTTAAGTTTGAAAATTGACTCATACTCGGAATTTTCTAAGGCTACCCTTTGCGACCCAATTCCCATGGGAATATTGTGCTTCACCGCAGCTTGAGCTAAAGTTTCGTTAATCATAGCCCCTTTTTGAATCCCACCAGTCATCCCAGTGATGAGAATGGGCAGGTCAAACTTAGCTCCCAAAAACTCTGAGCTAGTATCACAGTCTTCCCAATTCATCTCAGGAAAAGCTTGGGGAATAAACTTGACCCTAGAAAAACCCGTAAATCGGTCAGTAGACTCCACGTCTTTCTTATGGCAAAGGTAAATATGTTGGCTTTTTCGCAAAAGGCCGAGCAGGTCAGACAACTGATTCCTGGAATCGTCTGAGCTCAAGTGCACTAGGTACTGACCATCTTGCTTTTTATTGAAGTCTCCCTTCAAAACGTGGGTGCGATCTTGTAGAAAGGCTACTTCGAACTTTTCAGAAAATTTTTGGCGTTCATCAAAAGTGCAATGATCCAACAACACATGCTCTTGACTTATAGCTGTCAATTTTCCTGTCCAGTTAAGACCTTTTGCAGAGATGGGATCGATTAAGTTAATCCAACTGATAGTATCCAAATTTTTCTCACCTATATTCGTACAGTAAATATTACCGTCGTTCAGAACAAGCCCTTAGCAAGCTGAGTCTCCACTTGTACACCTTGCGATCGTTACTGCTCATTACCATAACTCACAGGATTTAGCCATGATTTTAAGGTGGTAGCTCTGTCTACGGCCAGCAAATTTGCTTAACAAGCTATCATCATAGATAAAATGAGAGCTAATTCAAGAAAATGAGAACCAAAAACGGGACGATAAAGTCTGCTTGAAATGGCATTAATCGCAAGTTCTGACCATCAACAATTCCTACCAATCGGTTTGCATAAACTCCACTTTCCTACGATTTCGTATGTTCGCCGAGGGTGTTAGGAGCATTACCGAGTAAAGCAGGGCTAAATTTTAACCCATTCTTTCTTATTTTTTAAACAAGTTCATCTAGCTTTAGCCCCATCGGGCTGAGCACCATCAAAGTTGGTTCAAAAATTGCTCTATCAAAATATCGGGAACGAGATGCCCTAAAATTTAATAGGAGATATATTATGAGTTCCTCTCGGATGACCTATAGTATACTTCCGAGGGCCTTGTTTGCCTCTATGGATCTTCTGAATGGAAAAAAAACGACATTGCCTAAGTTAGTCGCTGTAGCGAAATATAAAATACCTTTATTTAAAGGCTTTTGACTTCATATAGCTCTTTACTTACTTTAA
>JABSRF010000232.1 GCA_013215275.1 Oligoflexales bacterium
CTCCTTATGTAAATTCAGCATGTTACATTTAGGAGTTTTACTTATCAAATGGTCCTAAAAACGGGGTCCACTATACTATTTTAACTGAAGATTGTCTAGTTCCGTCTGGGCCATTACATCTCGTGTGATAAAGACCATGAGGTTTCTCTCCAGAAGTGGGAAACATGACCCTTTTGAGATGGTGAATATTAAGCAAGTCGTCGAGGATTCTCTTGTCTATTTCAAGGGTAAATTTGAAAGAAATGGTATCAAATTGCTAATCGACTTTGAAAAAGAAGACCTGTTGATTCAGTGCAAGGCTGTACAAATTTCACAAATTATCATCAACCTGCTTAACAATTGCCATGACTTTATTTCTCATATAAGTGAAAAATGGGTAAAAGTAGCGCTGTTTGAATACCAAGATGATTGGATTATAATTAGTATAACTGACAGTGGAAAAGGCATTCCTAAAGATATTGCGCAAATGATGTTTAAGCCATTTTACAGTACGAAAAAAGATCACTCTGGCTTGGGTGTAGGCCTCAGCACCTCCAAATTTATTGCTCATGAACATGGCGGTGAAATTTGGTTAGATGAAAGTTCAGAAAACACTAAAATTGTGATCAAATTGCCAAAATTACAGAAAAGATCCAACTTGGAAGCGACAGACAGCTGACGTTTTTACGATGAAATAACTTCCTACCATAGCACTTAAAGTATTTATGGCGATGCCCGAACACTGTAATAATAGCAAGAAAAAAGTGAGGGAAATAAACGTGTTATTTCAATTGTTGAAACACTTGTGGAAGCTGACATGGATCTACGCTTTATTGCTTAATCCGATATGTTTCGGACTTGCTAAAACCCAATCATCGCTCAAACCCGTCTTGGATTTTAGGCAAGACATGAGTTCCTTCCCCTTGCTTCAGCAAGCTTTGCGAGATCCAAAGCTCTATTCAGGCCGTCATATCACCACGAAGGAACTGGATGGTCTTAATCGGCAGATTAAGTATTATCGGGAGAATATCAAGTCCTTGAAAGGTGTCGAGTATTTAAACTCCCTGAGGGATTATCTCAGTATTTTAATTAAATACTCTTATTACTGGGGGGATGTTCTCAGTGGGCACGGAAAAAGCAGTATCTCAGAAAAAAAGCTAAAGAAAATTCTTTATCGTACCCATATGAAGATTAAGAAAATTGGCGCTCATTTGCATAAAATCACAAAGAACCGGAGGGAAAAAAGGTGGATCTGGCTTCATATTTGTATGATCGATTATCTTTACCCTCAGCATCGCAAGAATGCCGTAGAAAGGCTCAAAAGACTTGCTAAAATGCCATTCGAAATCGAAAGAAAAAACCTAATGAACTTTGCTATCAGCATCTACGAAATAGGTGGCAAAAACCCCGCATCGCGGGCTAAGTCATTGGAGGTGCTTGATCGTATATACAATGAGCTTCCTAAGAAAGCCTCACTCCTAGCCCATCTGGTTTTATCAAAGGCGTTCATCGGGGTATCGAATGAGGGCAAAAATATTGGTGGTTTTAGCCAGTCGTACCGACAACACTTACAGTTAGTATCTAGTCTATGTAGGAATATGAGCGAGATCGAGAAGACTGACGTTCTGCAATACATGCTCGCAGTTTGGACTCATGCGAAGGATTTTAACAATAATTGGAAGGCTGTACCATTTAAACAAGAGTGCTTTAAATCTCTACCTGATATGTTAGCTGTTGAAGAACGCTTAGCTTTGATGGAATGGAGGCAAGAAAACTTAGGTTCAGCAAAAAAAATATATCAACAGCTGATCCCACGAGTTGCCAGTAAAAAGGAAAAAGATGATGTGGAAGAGAGGGTTATCGATTTATTCGCCTTGATTTATAGGAAAAATCAAGATCCCTTTGCCTATCAAAAATATCTTGTGGAAGCTGAGAAAGTAAAGCACGGAACACACTTAGGTATGAGGCTTCATAACCTTCACTATAAGCTTTTATTAACAGAGTTTAAGAAAGCCCAATCCACCAGGGACCAGGAGCTTATGGCTACCGTTGTAGAGCCTCTAATGGCAAGATACCTCAGCACTCAGGCAGTTGACTTTCGGTCTCAGAGGCTGAAGATCATGCTTGCAGATTTGTACTCGCAGTTTGCGCTCTACAACAAAGCTGAAAACCTTTATGGTGACATCAGTCAAGAAATGAAGGGTGAAAAAAAGAAAAAATTCTTAAAGAAGCAAATTGAAGCAGCGTCCCACCTTGCAAAATGGCCACTTGAAAATCCATGGAAATTTAAGCGAGGGTTGGCCTCTAAAGAAAGAGATCACTTATTACGTTTATACTACGGCCTTTTTGGCTTGGAAAAATCTTTAAATTGGCAGGTAAGCAGCCACATTGGTTTGCTTGAAATAGACCTGGGAAGGGTCGATAAAGCCTATTTTGTCTGGCAAAACGCGATCAAAGCTCACTCAAAAGGAGTTGATCCAAGGAAAGCTGTGGGAACCCTCATGCAGATTGCAGAACAGCAAAAACACTGGCAAAAACTTGAGGATATTGTTTACCTTAGCATGGAAAAAAATATAGTACCATTAGTGGAAGATAAGGTGGTTAGTGTTAGAGACAAGTTGGAGCAAAGCCTCTATTTTGGTGCTCTGAAGCTGAAGGAACAAAATAAACCAAGCTTGGCAATTAAAAAACTTGTTATTTTAGAGAACACATACTCAAAATCACCTAAATATTCTGAGTACCTCTATCTTTTGGCTCAGTGTTACAAAGATGAGCGTGAATACGACAAGAGCTTAGAGGCATTAGAGTTGATTCTTGCCCTTAAAAAATCAGTTCCCTATTACAGACAGGCCCTATTGAATGCAGCAGGAATTAGAACTGGTATGGCTGATGTGGATGGTGCACTCAAATTATATCAGCACTATTTATCGAATTTTAAAAACGCAGCAGAGGTCGATGGAGTTAAAAAGTCAATGATTGACATCTATTTAGGTCAGTCAGAATATAGCAGCGCTAAAAAGATGCTTCTAACCATCGATATGAAAGACTTACCAAAAGATGAGCAGGAAAAACTCGGGGAATTAATTTTTTATACGACGATTAAAGAAGCCAATCATGATAACACCATCAAGCTGGCACAAAAAATCATTGCCCAAAAACAGTACTCACAGTTGCTTAAAATAAGGGCTTTCGCTATTTTGGCAGAAAGCTCCTATCAAAAGAACAATAGTGAAGGACTTACAAAAATAGAAAACGCCTTGCTAGCGATGGACCAAAATGCCATGGTGGTCTCGGATACCTTAAGTTTTATATGGTATTTGAAGGGAAAACTACTTGCTGAGTCCAGAATCAGATCCTTTAAAAAAGTATTGACCCAGGATTTTGCCAATGTGGTGCCTTTTTTAGAGTCTTCTTACAGACAAGTTAAAAAATCTTTCAAGGCCGTTTGTCAGGTAAAGCAGGCAGCGTATTGTGTTCCTAGCATGCAAGACCTCCTAACATTTAATCAAAAAGTCAGCTCATTTCTTGAGGACATAGCCCCTGAATCTTACCTTGATGCTAAGAAACGCGAGGAATTTGATAGCGAGCGAAAAGTCTTAAGGTCCAAACTAAAACAGGACCTCATCGTATCCGAGAAGGAGGCCTTGGTTTTATTGGAACAGGGCAATACGAACCCAAAGGTAACCAGTTCTTTACTTTGGCAAAATGCGCGGGATTGGAATTTTAGGTTAGGCAATGAGTCGGGAACTGGCTTTATGCAGCTGTCTAAAGACTATATTAAGGGTCAAACCAATGAAGTATTGTAGCTTTTTACTAGTTTTTTTGATCTTCACAGGGTGCACTGGCAGTTATCGCGAGCAGCGTATGCAAGGTATCTTGATCAAAAAGAAAAATATCAAGCCATTTTACAAGGACAAGCAGGTTTGGCTCAGTGAGTTTGATTCGAAGGATGGGAGCCTCGCTCGCATCATTCAAGCAATCGAAAAGAAGGAATGGAAGCAAAGCATACAAATGGCAAGAGCTTACTTGAAGAAAAATCCCTTCAATAAGGGGTGCTTTTTAGTGTTGGCAACCTCATATGCTGGACTTGGAAAGTATGAACAGGCATCATACTATGCTAAGTTGGTGCTTAAAAAATTCCCAACAAACGTAGCTGCAATCAATATATTAGGTCTAAGCATATATGCCAAAGCCGAACTGTTGGAAGATTATCGCAAGGCTCAGAGGATCTTTCAGTTGGCCTTTGATCGCAGTGACAAAGAAGTTGCTGCAGGCTTGAACTTGGGCTATTTGCTCCTGGAGATGGGTGACACCCAAACGGCACAACAAATATTTCTACAAACTTCAGGTCGATGTGGTGCTTGTGAAGAGGCAAACCTTGGGTATGCAATTTCACTGAGTAGGCAAGGAAAGCACAATTTAGCAAAAGAAACTTTAGAAAAAGTGGTTGGGAAAAACCCAGCTTTCATGACCGCATGGTACCAGCTAGCTCTCCACTATAGAAACGTGGAAAAAAACTACGAAAAGTCATCACAATACATAAAGAAAATTCTTGATCAAAGTGATATGCAGGATATTGAGCTAGTAGAAAAAGCTCGGATGATCTGGTATGCCAATAAGGAAAAAGGGGTTTATTAATCCCTAACTATCTTTCCTCGACCCCAAATGTTTAAGAAGCCTCATTTAAAGACAGATTGGACATCTGCTTAATTGCGCCACTTCCCTTACTATCAATGAGGTTGATTGCGTTTGGCTTCTTAGATTTGCATGCATCTGAAAGCAGTTTCTGGCCTGCTTTAGTTCGGCAACTAGACTTGGAGAGTTCCCTGAGAAACGAGTGAAACCTTGTGCTGCCTAATTTACGTTCGATGACTGCTTTGATATAGTCATTACGAATCCGCAAGCTTGCAAACTCTTCAATAACCGCAAGAAGATCCCATGCGAGAGACTTACGACTGAGTTCCGAGGCCACACTAAGCAATGCTCCTAAATGAGACTCAAAGACTTTCATGTAGCGATCAGGCATGCACTTTTTATTTTTTTTCAGCTGTTTTGCCAGTTTCTTCAATAGCGACGTGAGCATCTCTGGCTCTTTTAGCATGTAGTTCTTAAGTGTTTCATGAACGATTAGCTGATTTTTTTCGTCTAGCACGAAAAAAAGATGGAAATTTTCAAGTAAATAGGATGTGGCGTAGGTTGCAACTTTTCGGTCGGAAAGCCTATTCAATAGATTTAGCAACACTGAATGACCGAATCTATTCATGATCCTAATAAAATCAGTATGATCTGACTGAATATTAGCCAAGGTTGCAAAGTACCTCAGAAGTGCTAAACGGACTCCTGCATCGTTGATATTTGCAAGTGAAATCAAGTAGGAGCCAATCGGATCTAATATTTTTTGAATCTCTTGTTCGTCATACTGGCGCTTGTGCATCTCTTTCGCAAAATAAACACCAAATTCACAGGCAAGAGCTACTGCAAAAGGAAATAATGCATGCTCTTCTTTTACCTCTAAGTTTTTTTCCCAAGCTATCATACTCTCGGTAAATAGTTGACAAACAGCCAATGGCTCGTTTTTATGCCAAAAAAGCTCGATAAGTTTTAGGACCTGCTTTTCATCTAAGCGATGGTGCGCCATTTGCAAACAGCTTTCCATCACATAGCTTTTCCAGGTTTTTTCTTTTTCTTGCTGTAGGATTGCATCTACATAGAACTGGTAAAAAGGTTCTTTGTCCTCACTATCAAGGGTCTTGTATGCCTTGATGACTTCATTATCGATAGGAAGGTTGCCTTGCGAAAACAGTTGGTGTGCGTCGGCATAAGATATAACTCGCTCCCAGTTCATACTAACCATTTCTTCCATCATAACCCTTTCTAGAAGGAAGCTAGACTGACAATTTAAAAAGCTCCCTGACTTATCGGAAATTTCCAAGCATGCTTTAAGTATTTTTGCAAAACTCGTATATTTTAACGGTTTATTCAAGGGTATATAGTTGGAGCATAAGTGACCGATATTTTAGTTTCAATATTACAGCAGGTTACGCACTATCTAAGACTTCCAGTGTTGACGGTCTT
>JABSRF010000233.1 GCA_013215275.1 Oligoflexales bacterium
GAGGTTCATTATAGCATTCAATAACAAGTTTTAGTTTTACTTATACAAAGCTATTTTTGGTCTGGACAGTGGGGTCCGCTTCACCTAATAGCGATGACTGACGGTGGAGAAACACCCTATTCGAAACCACAGCTATAAGCTTGGAACAAATCCAAGGCTGATTTTGTTAACTGCATCTAATATGGGAGTACACATGTTAAAGAAAGACATACCATTAGCTTATGAACAGGAAAATCAAACGAAAACACGCACTAGGAAAGTGCTTGTTGTTATAATAGCAAGCTTTTGTGTGACGTTAATAGAAGCTTATTTGTTTTACATTATTTAAAAACTGTCAAGTTTAATTCAAACTTTTGCGAACTTGAACATATTTGGAAAAATTGGAGAAGATGAAATGGCGATTACTATGTACCTATTTATAATTATAACATTTTTTTTAATCGTTTACCTGGAGTACCAGAAAAGGCTTGCTCGTAGGAATACGAAGTGGTTTTTTAGTTTACTTCGTAAAGCTTTATAGCGATGCTATGTTACGCGGATTTGAACCAAAAATGGCCTGTATACAGGCTGTTGATGGCCTATTTGTCAGGGCTGAGAGTGTAAAGACGAAAATGGCAACGATCCATAGGATCAATCAGGAAATTTGTAAACCAAACTTTCCCGAGGAAGAGATGTACATTGTAACTGAACTGCTAAAGGTAGCTGCTCAAATACAATCAAAATTCAAACTTGAAAGCGATTATGAAAAAAGGAGGCAGATTTTAGAAGAGTGTTTGCAGGGCTTCGAACTACTTGTTGTTCAAAAAGAGACAAAGCACCAACTTAAGAGGGTAAATTATTATTAGTCATTAAATTCTTAAAATGACTTTCGTAGGCTTACCTTTAAATCAATCTTCAAATTGGTCATTTACAAGAGTCGTTGCCTCTTTGTTTTTTTGTCATTAAACTCCTCTTGGCGTTAGCTGCCATTATGAGTCTTTTTTGCAATCCACTAGAATCTTGCATTTAGATCTACTATAAGTTGTGAGAGGGACTTGATGTGGCCTGTGGTAAAAAATCTCTTCATAATCTACAAAAGTGGTAATATCCAAGATGCCATACGCAGATTTGTGCTTGAAACTGAGGGAATATTCCGATGTCTGTAATCACTCTGGAAAATGTTGAAAAGATTTATCCTAATAATCCATCCATTGGGCCGTTTTCATTTGTTGTCGACGAGCCAGGTGCTTGGTCATTTACTGGTGAAAGTGGCAGTGGCAAAAGCACGATACTCAACCTACTTGGCACTCTAGACACACCCACAAGAGGAAGCATAAAACTGCTCGGACAAGATATTGCAAATCTTTCCGATCGGGAGTTGGCAGGCATACGCCTGCGAAAGATCGGTTTTGTTCACCAGTTTTTTGACCTTCTTACTGAGCTTACCGCTTTTGAAAATGTCGTCATACCACTCTGGCTTTCCCAAGTCAAAGACCCTGATGAAATGGCGCTGAATGCTCTCGATCGAGTGGGTTTAAAGAAAAAGCGAGATCAGGCCTCCTCCAGTTTGAGCGGAGGAGAAAAACAGCGGGTAGCAATCGCGAGGGCAATTGCAAAACAGCCCGAAATCATTTTGGCTGATGAGCCGACCGGGAGCCTCGACCATGCTAATTCCGAAAGTGTTTTTAGGCTCTTGGTCTCCGTACAAAGGGACCTTGACTGCACTTTGATTGTTGCAACCCACGATCTTTTACTGGCTTCTTCGCTTGAACACCGTCTCCATATCAATGATCAGGGAGCCCTTGAGGTGGAGCCTAGAAAGCATGTTTAAAGCCTTTGTTGTTGCTATTCTAAAGCCTCAAATCAAATCTCCCCTTATTACTCTTGTCACCCTGTTAGGCATCGCATTTGCCGTAGGGCTGTTTTACTCGATGGACATTGCTAGTACCAAGGCCGTACAAGCTATATCCGAGTCTCCAACAGCCCATTTAGTTGGAAATACTCACCCAAAGCTCGAGGCTCGTATTTGGACATTAGGTGGCAAACGGCACCCCACTTCAAGCCTAGACGCATGTTTTGCCTTCGCGCACCATGGGGTTCATTGCCTAGGTACAAGCTATTTCACCTTAACGACTGACGATGGGCTTTCGGTTAACCTCATAGGCATACGGGGAACTCCTGCTGCCTTGCGGACCCCCGTATTTTCCCCAGATCTTTCTTCACAGCGACTGAGGTTTGATGGCAGAGAACTAACTGCCGCTAGCATTGACGAACGCCTCAAGAAAACCGTCTTAATAGAGCATGACCTCTTCGCACGGCTTGTTGGCTTCGAAAGCATTGGCTACGATGACATTAGTCTTTATCCTTCGACTCATTTTTCTGGAGAATCTGCTGACTGGAAAGATCTGACCAATAAGATCGTTAATCACTTTTCAAACAGCGACGAGCTACTTGAGGTTTCTCGCAAAGAAACAATTGCTTCGAATCAAAAGCTGACTGCAAACTACAGGCTAAACCTACTGATACTCACTGCCATCAGTATTTTGGTAGCTGGCCTGTTTTTATGGAACATAGCCCAGCTCAAGGTTCAGACAAGCCGAAGGACCATAGCGATCTTGGTGCAACAAGGTGCTGGACCTCGGCTTATCATGGCTATGCTTGTTTTTGAAGCAATATTGATGAGTATCGTCGGTAGTTTGCTTGGAGTTATACTCGGTTC
Source organism: Oligoflexales bacterium (assembly GCA_013215275.1). Taxonomy (GTDB): domain Bacteria; phylum Bdellovibrionota_B; class Oligoflexia; order Oligoflexales; family Bog-1112; genus JABSRF01. The sequence goes on from JABSRF010000233.1 coordinate 2,699, forward strand.
TTTTCTCGAACAGATGCTCTCGTCCCTGACCCTTGAGACCTTGTCTGAAGTCTATGTCAAAACTTACGTATTCCAAGATATAAACTGGGGCCCGAAAGTATTTGCAGCACTAGGTTTTGGGATCTTATTCTATTTTGCTGTGAATCTACGGATGACCTGGCTGCTTCTTTCCACATCTCCTGACTATATTCGAGGAAGAGAGCCAGTCGAGAAAAGCAGGGCTAAAGTTCCCTGGCTGTGGGTGCTTCTTTCAGCGGGAATGGTATTGGGTGGCCCTCAGATCCCTAACCTGTATCTGCCCTTATTTTCTGAACAAGCCCAGCCCTATGGCTCTTATGTCGCAGCGTTTGGGATCCTTATGCTATGCATTCAGTTAAGCTCTCTAGGAGGGGGTGCTATACACCGCATCATCAATACCCTTAGCAGATTGCCTGTTATCAAACACCTACCCTCTTTCCTGATTGCTGGTAAGAAGTTTGGCTACTCTGTGACCAGAAACCGTTCATCCATAGCGACTTTAAGCTGTTCCCTTGCTTTGGCTCTAGGGATTTCTTTAATGGTTAGTACCTTTAAATTCAGCCTGATCGATTGGTTTGATAGGGTTTTTAAATCTGAGCTCATTGCTGCAGGTAAGGTGATGACCAATCGTTCATTGCTACCGATTATCCCCTCACGGACCGTAGAAGAAATAAACATGCTTCCTCAGGTCAATGGTACCGATTGTCTTGTTCAAGGTGAGGGCAAGCTGCGTAAACGGAGTATCAGAGTCTTTGCCGTGGAATATGCGAGTAGCAAAGGGGGATTTTCAATTCCTTTGGTTTTTTTGCAGGGTGGCAAGGAAATCCAAACAGGTGCAGATTTTCATCGAAACATGGCGCAAGGTGACATCATTATCAATGAACCGCTTGCAAATAAACTCAAGCTTGCCGTTGGCGATACTATCCCGCTTCAGGTTGACGGCGAAAGTGAAAAACTAAGGCGTATTAAGGGAGTTGTACGCGATTACGGCAGCGAAGGTGGCTTTGCTCTTTTGCCTCTCACACACAGCCCATCACTTAGTGCGGTACATGGCTGTCACAACCTGCGCCTCTATAGTGATGATTCTCCTTCAGATACCATCGAAGCAATCACTTCCGTTGACCCTCAACAAGAAAAGCTTAGTCTTCAGACGGTGGATAGGCTGCGTAGTTTTATGGTTGAAACCTTTGACCAGTCGTTTGCGATCACTAGCATGATGGTGGTCATATGTATTTTGCTTGGTGGGCTTGCCCTTTTGGTGCATGTTGCTCAATCCACAAACGAGCGTAGAGATGAGTGGCTAAGCCTAAGGCGTACCGGGATTTCGTGGCGAGGATTATGGAAGATAGCTGTGTGGGATAGTGTCTTCCTCATATTCGCAGGTTCGCTGGTTGGATTTTTTGGCGGAATATGCTTAGCAGCTGTGCTGATCTTTGTCATCAATGTTAATTCATTTGGCTGGTCATTCAATCTATCTTGGGGAGAGATTGTTCAGACTACTGTTCGCATCGTACCCTTCTATGGCTTGGTTCTCGTTGGCTTGTCTGCGCTTATAACGATTGCGATGATAAGGCCGGGAGAAAAGTGGAGGCGCATCCAGGAATGAGGCATCTAAACATATTAATTTGTTTTCTTATCCTGAATTGTTATTTGAACGATCTTACAACCTTTGGTTCAACGAGTATTCGTGGATTTGAGCATCCTACCAAAAATAAAAAGCTCGTTTTTCCAAAAGACCACGGCCGTCACGATGCCTTTGCCTTCGAATGGTGGTATTTAACAGGCCATCTTTTTGGACCAAGTGATGATAAACGTTATGGAACCCAGCTAACGGTTTTCCGAATCTCTGCCCGTGGAAAGCAAAATCGCAGGCAATATGGTGGTCAGATTTTCATACATCAGGGCCTAACGAATCTTAGTGACAAGAAATTTTTACACGCTAGCTATTCGATTCCTGCAAGTAGCTCTGCGGTAAGCATCTCTTTAAATAAGCTAGAGCACAGTGGACCTGGCTTCTCTATGCAGTTCAATGATAAGACTCAGGTCATGAAGCTTGCTTATGCCAATCATCTCGATCCATTCGGACATCTGGAAATCAATGCACTATTGCAGGCTTCAACTCCATTAGTTTTACATGGTAAAGATGGGTTTTCTCAGAAAAGCATGTGTGAGAAGTGCGCCACCTACTATAGCTCTTTTCCTCGCCTTGAAGGTAGCGTGGACTTGGTGTTAGCAGGGCAGAATCCAGAGAAGCTTCAAGGTCGGTTTTGGTACGACCATGAATTTGGTTCGCAAATTCTCGATAATGGACTGGTCGGTTGGGACTGGTTTGGTATACAGTTACCTGACAATGGCTTTCTCATGGTTTTTCAAATCCGTGATGGTACTCAAAAGCCACAATTTCGTTCAGGTACTTTGAGGACCCCTCTGGGTGAAACGTCATCCTTGAGCAACGAGCAAATTGTTCTGGAGCCACTAGAGTGGTGGTTGTCTCCAAAAACAGGCTCTCGTTATCCCATCAGCTGGAAAGTCAAGGTAGAGGGATTTGCTGCTTTGACGGTGAAAAGTGACCTAGCAGCGCAAGAAGTTTACGCCCAAAAATCTTATTTGCCAGTTTACTATGAAGGCACTGCCTCAGTTTTTTCTGGAGGCAACCGGATCGGAGATGCCTACATTGAGATGAATGGTTACAATAAGAATACATTTAGCAAGGCAATGCGCTAAAAATTTTTCTGCGAAAAAGGGCTTGGAAATTGCTTTAGGCCACAGGTAAATGCTAACAACCTGATAAAATTACGAACATCGTTTCAGGACTAATTATCGGCTACAGCTTTCCCGATAGTTTCCTCAAGATCCACGCGAGTTGTTTTTCCAGGAAAATATAAATGAGGAGATAAGGATGTCGTATCGAAGCTTAATGCTAATCTTATTCTTACTCAATCTTGCACGGTGCGGGGAGTCTGGAACCGAAGAAACCGAAACAGCACCAACCATCACAGACGAAGTTGCAAATGAGCCTACAGAAGCCTCTGACTCTCCTGAGAACAATAATCAAGTAACCGATGATGGTGATACAGTGCCTGATGGAACCACAGACTCCTTCGATGAAGGTGAAAAAGAGGTGCCCGATGATGAAGTTCATATAAGTGGTGACCTTCTGGAAGCTTTATCCCTTACTTCAGACCCTGACGATGAGGTTGATACCATCATCGCTGTTGATGCTGATTCCAACGAAACGACTGTTAGGTAACTCCAAATAAATGTCCTACCCATTGATGGTTAATTTTAGTACAGTTCTGGCCTGTGATTGCGCACTC
>JABSRF010000234.1 GCA_013215275.1 Oligoflexales bacterium
TAAAGTAAGTAAAGAGCTATATGAAGTCAAAAGCCTTTAAATAAAGGTATTTTATATTTCGCTACAGCGACTAAATAGCTTCTTCAGCAAGCTGTTTTTGCTTGGCCTTGCGGTTCGACTCTGCTCCCATGTAGAGGGCTGCAAAGACACACAGAATACCACAAGCATCGAACCAGCTAAATGACTCTCCGAGGAAAACGACAGCCATGATACAGGTTGCCACGGGTAGGACTCCTCCAAAAATACCTGCAGTGTTCGCAGGCACAAGCTCTAAGCCTCGACACCAAAATGCAAAAAAGGATACGGAGGATAAGCCTCCAACAAATATCAGTGCATAAGTGCTTAGTGGCCAACTAGTGGGATCACTATAATAGAGTCCGTAGGCCATAAAGGGAATCAACATGATAAATGCAAATAGGTTTACGACAAATGCGCTTCCAATAATCGTCACTTTCTTTCCAATCTGTTTTCCCAATATGGAATAATAAGCCTCTGGAATGATCGAAAGGAAGATCATAAAGTCTCCGAAAAGAGAGCCTTGGCCACTAGCTCCCCCTTTATTATCTAAGCTTATAATCAGGATTCCTACGACTGATAAGAGAATTCCAGCCAAACCATATTGGTTAATCCGTTCTCCTAAGAAAATAAAAGCTAAGATAGCTAAAACGCCTGGTAAGGTGCTTGCAATGATACCCGCAGAAGTCGCTGTGGTGTAATCGAGTCCGGTAAAAAAGAGGACATTGAAAAGCAAACCTGCAGTTAAAGCTTGTCCTGCAAGCATGAGCCAATCTTTACGAGATAAGACCTCTCCAGCTTTTGCAATTCCGGCTTTGTAATGAACCTTGAGAAAACCAAAAATGAGCATGCTGATAAAGAACCTTGCTCCCACATAGGTAAATACTGGCATAGTTTGATTGAGAAATTTACCCGTGATGACATTACAAGCGATGGAAACTTGTCCGAGACTAAGGAACAAGTAACCCCAACCGAGATGCTTCATGATCTTACCTTTAGTTTTTTTCCTATTTTTAATTGCATAGGAGAGTCGCTATTTCATAGGCGATAACATATGCTCAGACTCGTTTCAATAGCAAAATTATTCAGTCTTTTTTTCATGCTTTTAGAGCTTATAATCAGAGGGGAAGCTTTGGAATGAGAATAAAGGGGCACACTGTGTTAAACGGGAAACAGCTAACGTTCTTATGTGCTTACGGCCTATATTTGCTCATCGGACTTTATGGGGCTTTGTGGGTCTCAGATGAGTTCGACTGGGAACGTGGCTATTTTTATGCATTTTTTGCCGTACCCCTTGGGGTGTTCTGGCCTTATACCTTATTTCTTTACCCAAGATACTGGCAAGAAAGGCCTCACTTCAGACAATTTGTTTTGAGTTTGATCTTAGTTTCATTCTCTTGGGGTGGAATCTTACTGGTCAATGCTGTATCTGGCTCAAAGCCTGTGACTTATACTCGTTTAACTAAAAGTCGGGTTGAGCAAAGGTCCTTAGCAGTCGCTTACCGTAGGGGAAGCCTTGGTTGGTTGTATCGGGTCAGATGGTAATAAATAGCAATGCGTGCAAAATGCGGAATTAATGCAAAGTCCAATCCACTGGCTTTGCATCGTTTGTGACCAAATAGCGGTTAGCCTGAGAGAAAGGCCTTGTCCCAAAAAATCCACGATGAGCTGCCAATGGAGAGGGGTGGGGTGACTCTAAAACTAGGTGTTTTGAACGGTCAATATAAGCCCCTTTTTTCTGAGCGTAACTACCCCATAGTATGAATACTAGGTGCTCTCTTTCCTCGCTTAGCCTCATGATCGCTTGGTCGGTAAACTCCTCCCAACCCTTCTTTTGGTGGGAAGCTGCTTTTCCTTTTTCCACCGTAAGAACTGCATTTAAGAGTAAGACCCCTTGCTTTGCCCATGACTCAAGAAAGCCATGACCGGGATGCTCTAGGCCTAGGTCGTACTTTAACTCCTTGTATATGTTGACAAGGGATGGGGGCACACCGATGCCTGGCTTGACTGAAAAACTAAGGCCGTGAGCCTGGTTTTCTCCGTGGTAAGGGTCCTGGCCGATAATGACCACCTTGACCTTTGAAAAGGGGGTTAAGTTAAATGCTTCGAAAACTTTGGGCCCCTCGGGGTAAATGGTTTTACCGAGCTTTTTTTCTTGCATGAGAAAGCCACGCAGCTCCTGCATATAAGGTTTATCAAACTCTGGTCCGAGGACTTTCAGCCATTCAGGGTGGAGCTTTGCTTTCGATTTTTGCTGCGAGGGGCTTGCCGTGCTCATTCATTACCTTAATCGATATAGTTTTCGAAGATCAGCCTGCTTATGCTTTGGATCTTATGCGCTTCAATGGCTGATAGCAAGGATCAACCTTTATCGCGAGGTGGCCACGGAGTTGGGTAGCTTTGTGTGTCGTAGTCAAACTCTTGGCCTAATCTGACCTCAGCTTGGCCTTTGCGGATGTAAATAATAGCACCTTCATGGATGGGGTGGCCTCTGGGTGACTTCAAACCTAGCTCGGGTCCGAAGAATCCCACAACATGACCTTTGATGCGCTGCTCAGTGCCTACCACGAGACGATCTCTCATGCGCAAACCCCAAGCTCGGCCTCGGTCCACATACACCCAAGCACGTCTAATGGCACTGATCCTAGGTTTGTCTTGTAGCTGGAGGGCTTGTTTTTCTTGAGCCAGGACCTTAATGAGTGGTTCAGGAACCTTGTATGCTAGGCTACGATCAGGGTTTAGAGAGAATTCAACAGCACTCGCCTCGGGGATTATGGTGCCGATACCACTTGCGAAAACTGCTTCCGCATACCCTATCCTCAGTAGGACTCGTAGAGGAAAGCTTGTCTGTGCAGGGTAAGGCTTAAGGGCAAAGGACCACTCCATTTTGAACGAGCGGGTTGCACGAGTGCCTGCTTGTTTTTGCGGGTATACCCGCTTTAAGCTTTTTAAGGCTTCTAAGCTGATGCTTGGAACAATCTGATAGCCTTGTTTGGCAAGGACTTCGCTGATCAGGAGGTTTAAGCAAAGTGCAGATCCGTAGTCTTGACGAGTGACTTTGCGTGCATTTCGGAAGTTTATTTGCAGAGCATCCGGCTGCAAGCGATATGAGCTTGCATTGTTTACTGCTCTTTGCCCAGCCTCTGCGATACGTTCACTGAGGATTTCAGCGACACTGGGTCCTAGCGGTTCCTCCTGAGCTTGATTTTCCTTGCCCTCTTTTTCCATTTGCAAGCGCAGCAGGTCATTTTCTTGCGCTGTGATCAAGTACTTGGTGGGGACTAAAGAGTGGCCTGAGCCGAGCAGGTAGTCTTTTTCGCTGTGGAGAAGGCTTATCATGATGAGGCTATGATCTCCCATAGGGCATATGATAGGCTGGGCCGCAATAGGAGTATCGCCTAAGATCTGCTCCGCTGCTCCCCCAACAGTAACACCTTGTAGGCGGTGCTTTAAGTTTATGGTGATTTGCTGGTTTGTGGAGGCTTGAGTGCTTGATAATAGGGGCATTTTATCTCTAAACCAACTTTCCTGCCATTTTTCATTGGCAGCCTGCAATGCCTCTTTATTGATAACCATAAAAGAATGTGAATAGTTGATGGCTTTCCAGGGTAAAGAAATCCGCTGTGGAAAATTGGGGCGTTCATTCTCAGTTTGCGCGGGCATGGTGGTGGCAGTGAAGCATAAAGCTACGAACGCCGTCACAAGGGTTGCTTTGTAAAACAATGCTTGCATTCCTAAGCCCACCATAATTGATATGGCTGCATATCGGCTTAAATTCGCCTTCATATTAGGCGTGGAAGCCCTGCGATCATGCAAAGAAATCCCTTGCTCTTGCCATAGATGCTGACTATCGTAGCCTCATTCCAGGCATTTTTAGTGCTTTGAAGGAAGTAAATATTTCCCGGCAAGCTGTTAAGAAAGCGAGGTATCTGGTGTCCTTATTTTCTCCTTTACGTAATACGGCGAGAGGGTGGCATAGTTTTGTAAGAGGCATTTCTTGGTTAAAAGCTCATCCACTCTATTTACTGCTTTTGTTCGTCCCTATTACCCTAGGGCTTGGCCTTCTTCTCTTGGGAGGGGGTTATTTTTGGCAGTATCAAGATGACGTCTTTCAGTGGCTTATGTTTGCAAAGCCAGAAAGTTGGTGGGGCATCACAGGCTACTATGTGGTCAAAGGGCTGCTCTATGCGGTGATTTTTGTCCTTGGCCTGATATTTTATGCTTTGTTTATCAACGTGGTTTCTTCGCCTATCTATGACTATGTTTCTATGGCGGTTGAGCGCGATTTGATCCAAGGCCCCCCTCCTGAGATTAGCCTTTGGGAAACCATCAAGCTGATGGGTGAGGAGATTAAAAAAGCTATTTTTATTATGCTTTTGTCTTTGGCATTCCTCTTCATACCATTTTTAAGCCCCATAGCTCCTATCGTGGCTGCTTTTTGTGTAGGCTGGGATCTTTATGACTTTCCTTTGGCTAGAAGGGGCTGGACTTTCCGCAAAAGGCTTAACTTTGTTGTCACCCATGTTTGGTCCGTGTTAGGTTTGGGGCTCTGGCTTTTGATTCCCGGTATGCAATTAATACTAATGCCGCTTGCTGTGGTGGGTGGAACCATACTTGCGGTTGAAGATATTCAAACAGTCGAACATTCATTGAAAGGTAAGAAGGGGTAAAACCATGGCGAGTTCAGGAAAAGAAAAGCTTCAGGCACTTGAGCATGCAGTCGGAGCAATAGAGAAACAGTTTGGTAAGGGCGCTATCATGCGCCTAGGAAGTGATGCGCCACAAATTACAGCGCCATCCGTGTCCACTGGCTCTCTGTCACTTGATATTGGCCTCGGAATTGGCGGTTTGCCGAAAGGCCGGATTGTTGAGATCTTTGGCCCGGAGTCAAGTGGTAAAACAACCATGACCTTGCACGTTATTTCAGAAGCGCAAAAGACAGGCGGCGTCTGTGCCTTTGTGGACGCCGAGCACGCTCTCGACACCTCCTATGCTAAAAAAATTGGCGTAGATCTTGATAACCTCCTTGTCTCTCAGCCTGACACGGGTGAGCAGGCCTTGGAGATTGTGGAGATGCTGGTACGCAGTGGTGCGGTTGATGTGGTTGTGGTTGACTCAGTGGCTGCATTAACCCCTAAGGCGGAGCTGGAAGGGGATATGGGAGACCGGCATGTAGGGCTCCAGGCAAGGCTGATGTCACAGGCCTTGAGGAAATTGACTGGTTTAGTTAGCCGAACCAACTGCTCTGTGATTTTTATCAACCAATTGCGCTCTAAAATCGGAGTGACATTTGGCAGTCCAGAGACTACCACAGGTGGTAATGCGTTAAAGTTTTACTCATCCATGCGTCTTGATATCCGTAGGATTGCATCGATCAAGGTCGGTGATGAAGCAATCGGTAACCGGGTTCGGGTAAAGGTGGTAAAAAACAAGCTAGCAGCTCCGTTTAAGCAGGCTGAGTTCGATATTATGTTTAACAAGGGAATCTCTCTTGCTGGAGACATACTCGACCTAGCTGTAGCTCATGGCCTCGTTAAAAAAGCTGGCTCATGGTTCTCTTATAATGATGAGCGCTTAGGCCAGGGGCGTGAAGGCGTTAAGGGTCTGCTTGAGGAGAATCACGAACTTAGAAATCGCATCAAGCATGAGATTCTTAAAGTCTATGGAATGGCGACTGATGAGGCTGAGCCGGCTGAAAAACCAAAGGCTGCTGCATCAGAGGGTGCTAGCAATGGTAAATCAGGGCGTGGTCGTAAGTCTTCTGCAAGCAGTAATTAAGCAATTGGCAGTTATTTGCTGCTTTAAAGAATTTGGTCTTTAGGAAACAAGATAAAGAATAATTTGTAAAACTAGTTTTTTATAAAATAATTTTCTAAGCAAGCCCGTCCAGGGCTTTTTTTTTAGTCATAGCTAGGTAACTCCAAATAAATATTCTACCCACTATTCATGTGTGATCAGAACGCTATATTTTGGTAGAAACGGATG
>JABSRF010000235.1 GCA_013215275.1 Oligoflexales bacterium
TCAGTCTTCTTACTTTGTTGACAGACGAAGGAAGTTTGAATCTTTCATCAGATCACAATGCAGAATCTAGGTTAAAGAAGCGGACGATGTAGCACATCAAGCTGTTTATGATTACTCTGCAGATTGTGATAAGGGCTTTAACCTTGACTTTATTGGCTTAATCGCAGAAATTGCAAGGGGTTTTGTTGGCTTCGCTACAAGCGCACTTGTAAACGTGGTGAGTTTTGGGGCTCAAGCTTTCAACACTCTTGCCATAGCTGGGTGTGGACTTTTAGGAGGTGGTTGCTTAGACGGTGCTCCTGATGATGATGGATCTGATGATGATGGATCTGATGACGACGGCTCAGATGACGGCGACTCAGATGACGACATGATTGTAGACCTTAATAAAAGGATTGACGACTTACTTGCCAGAATTGACGAATTGCTAGCGATCAATGCTGATTTGCAATCCAAATTAGACAAACTACAGAGTGGGTATGACTCAGATGACGACTCAGATGATGACAGCTCGGATGATGACTCAGACACCTACTCAGATGGTAGGTCAGACGATAGTCAGGCATGTACTGTTGATTGCTAGTGTGCGACCTTCAAATCAAGCAAGGAGAGAGGATTTTTATAACCCACCCCTTTAAAAAAGGTAACAAAGCAGTCTTGTAAATGTGCTCGCCACCAAGTTCGTACCCAAACCAATAGATCAAAGCATAAAGTTTCAGACATTATCCATCAACAGCCACTCTGCCAATTTTCCAACTCTAATTCCCTAATTCAATTTCGTCGCTTTTTTCATAATCGCTACGAAATGAGATAGTTTCTTAAGCATAGCAGTTACGTCATCTAAGTTTTCTTCAATGATATTGACTGTAGCAGAGCCTGAAATTGCCCCGGCAGCACCTGCCCCAACTGCCTTAGCCACCTGTTCCGGCTTAGAGATTCCAAAGCCTAGAACAGGAGGAGCAACTTTAAGGGATTTGAGCTTTCCAAGGAGTTCTTCTGCAGGCATTTCAGCTGCTACTTCTGCACCAGTGACACCTGAACGGCCTAGCAAGTAAGTATAAGCCTCGCTTTGCAAAGAAATAGACTCTAGAGTTTCATCAGTCGCATTTGGTGGAGCAATCAAAACCTGTTTCACACCGCTTTTCTTAGCTGATTCAAAAAAAGGCGCCGACTCCCTAACCGGAGCATCTGCGACCAATATTGAATCAACCCCTGCATCAGCTGCATCCTGATAAAACTCATCGACTCCTTTTGCAAGAATCAAATTACTGTAAAGTAACAATCCTATAGGCACCGAAGAGTATTTTTCTCTAATTTTTTTTATGATGGCAAAACAATCGCTAGGCTTAATGCTATTGTTCAGCGCTCTTATACTAGCCCTTTGCAAAGTTGGCCCGTCAGCAATAGGGTCAGAAAAAGGGATGCCCAGCTCAAGGGCATCAGCACCACTTTCTAGCAAGGTCTCTAAGATGCGTATACTTGTTTCTTTGTCGGGGTCACCTAAAGTTACAAAGGGAATAAATGCACCTTCTTTCTTTTCGCTCAATCCACTAAACATTTGCTGATATCGATCCATTATTATTTTACTCCTTTGTAATCTTCACCAATAATACTACGCACATGAGCTAAGTCCTTGTCTCCCCGGCCAGATAGATTGAGTACAATCAGGGTACCATCGGATGCTTCTTCTGCTACTTTTAAAGCATGAGCAAGAGCATGGGAGGGCTCTAGAGCTGGAATAATCCCCTCTTTGCTGGCCAGAAGTTGAAAGGCTCTCAAGGCTTCATCATCGTTTACTGCTACATACTCTGCCCGGCCAATTGAGTGTAGGTACGCATGTTGGGGACCGACAGCCGGATAATCTAAGCCTGCTGACACAGAATACGACTCTTCAATTTGACCTTCTGCATCCTGCATAATATAACTGTATGTCCCATGCAAAACACCTTTGCTACCCTCACCACTAATAGCAGCACCGTGTTTTCCCGAGTGGATTCCCTTGCCTCCAGGTTCAACTCCGATGAGCTGCACAGACGGTTCATCAATAAAGTCGGCAAACATTCCTATCGCATTGGAACCACCTCCTACGCAAGCGATCACCTTATCAGGAAGCCTCCCTTCCTTTGCCATAATTTGATTTTTAGTTTCCTGACCAATAATGCTTTGAAACTCTCTTACAATCGTAGGAAATGGATGCGGACCAGCAGCAGTGCCTAAAAGGTAGTGTGCCTCGTTGTAAGTAGCAGACCAATCCCTCATTGCTTCATTGACTGCATCCTTCAGAGTACCTGAACCTGAGTTTACCGGAATCACCTCTGCACCCATTAATCGCATTCGGAACACATTAGGAGATTGCCGTTCCACATCTTTTGCGCCCATATAGACTCTAGCTTTTAGTCCTAAAAGTGCACAGGCAAGGGCTGTGGCAACTCCATGCTGTCCAGCTCCTGTCTCAGCAATCACCTCAGATTTTCCCATGCGCTTTGTAAGCAAAGCTTGACCCAATACCTGATTTGTTTTGTGTGCTCCACCATGGAGCAGATCTTCCCTTTTTAAATAAAGGCTTACATTTGGATTTGAGACAAGGTTCCGACACTTTGTTAGTGCCGTTGGGCGACCAGCATAGTCCTTTAATAGGTCCAAAAATTCTTTTTGAAACCCGGGATCTTGCTGATCATCGAGGAAAGCTTGTTCTAACTGATCAAGGGCAGGAATCAACAACTCAGGTACGTACATACCACCAAATTCACCAAAATTTCGTTCTAATTTGTTCATAACGCCTTCCTCTGTTCAGTAGTTACGAAGCACCTTGAAAGCTTCTTGAGTTTTTTCCAGGCTTTTTTGCCCGGGAGCAGATTCAATTCCTGAGTTGATGTCCAATATAGGGATTCCTGTATCTCGTGCTTTTTTAAGATTAGTGAGGTTCAAGCCCCCTGCCAAAATCAAATTGTCTTTATGTTCAATATCTTTTAACAAGGACCAGTCAAACTGCTTGCCGGTTCCTCCATACTGGTTTCCCGTTTTACAATCGAAGAGAAAATAATCGACACCTTGTTCATTTAGGGAGGGTAATGCTTCAGAAACCCCTTTTGCCTTCCAAATTTCACAATCCTCTGGCAACTGTTGACGCAGACTGCTGATATACTCTTGGTTTTCATGGCCATGTAGCTGTACTGCTTTCAAGCTGAGCTGGCTCACCATAGTTATCACCTGCGAAACTGGGGTATCTGCAAACACCCCCACATAATTGTGGGGACAATTCTTGACGATTTCCATTGCTAGCTCTTGAGACACACACCGCTTAGAACTGGGAACAAAAATCAAACCTATATACGTAGCACCGAGAGATTTGGTAAGTAAGGCATCTGAAAGTCTTGTAATTCCACAGATTTTCAGTTGCCCATAGATCAGTTGTTTAACAGCCAATCTGATATCTTTCTTTGCCATCAGAGAGCTGCCAACCAAAAAACCGTCCACTAGGGGAGCTAGTGTTTGAACCTGCTGATTGGTATGCAAGCCCGACTCTGAAATAATAAGCCGACTAGGATTCTTGTCCTTTTCAAAAATAGGTACAAGCTTTTCTGTAGTCTTGAGGTCCGTGCTTAAATCTCTCAAATTTCTGTTATTGATGCCAATAATCTTTGCGCCTAGTTTGATTGCCCGCTCTGCTTCTTCCTCATTGCTCACTTCCGTTAAAATATCCAATTGATACCGTTCGGCAATTTTCACTAATTCTAAGTAGCGAGCATCTGACAGCACTGATAGCATCAACAAAATAGCATCAGCATGATTCATACGAGCTAAATACACTTGGTAAGGATCTATAAAAAAATCCTTGTTTAGTACCGGTTGAGCGACTTTAGAAGCAATGTACTTCAGGTATTCAAAGCTGCCCTTGAAATATTTTTCATCCGTTAGGACGGAGAAAGCAGCAGCATCCGAAGCGTAAGCCTCAATAATCTCATCGAGATTAAATTTTTCCCTTATGATGCCCTTGGAGGGCGACGCTTTCTTACATTCGAGGATAAAGCTAGTTTGGGGATGAGCTAAAGCATCATAAAAGCTTTTGCTAGACGGTTCTAAGCTGTGAATAAACTCATCCAGTGGCAATTTTTTTTTTCTAACTTCAAGCTCTTTCTGTTTGATGTCAATAATCTCCTGTAATACACTCTCCATCACTTCAGCTCCCAGACTGACTTATAGATGCACAATGCTCCATAGTCTTTATTGCCGATCCTGAGTTAATAACACTCAATGCCAATTCAGTTGATTCCTTGAGGCCCTCCCCCTTTCCTAGTAAATTTAGGAGCGCACCACAATTTGCTGCGATGGCATGCTTATGCGCAAGCTCTCCCTCTCCATTTAAAACAGCTTCAATAAAAGATTTGTTCTCATGTGGTTCTCCACCCCTGATTGCTTCTAAAGGGTACTGAGGAAGCCCGAAATCCTCTGGGGAAAGCTCATAATATGAGATTTGTTCGCAACTGACTTCACCCACCTTGGTTTTTCCGTGTAAGCCGATTTCATCCAGTCCATTTCCGTGAACCACCATGGCATGTTTGTAACCAAGAAGTTGTAAGGTTTCAGCAAATGGTTTTATGAGATCAGGGCTGTAGACACCAATAAGAATGTGACTAGGCTTCGCTGGGTTAGCTAATGGACCTAGGAGATTAAAAAGAGTACGGGTTTTAAGGCTTGTTCTAACGCCCATAGCATGCTTTATTCCTGCGTGGTAGTTTGGTGCAAATAAGAAGCAAAGCTTTGATTCATCTAAGCACTTTCTAGCAGTTTCTGCAGGCATCATTAGCTCTAAACCGAATTCACGAAATAGATCTGCTGAACCCGATTTACTAGATACGCTTCGATTACCATGTTTAGCAACGTGAATACCACTGGCTGCAGCGACAACGGCTGCAGCAGATGAAATGTTAATGGTGTTTTGCCCATCACCACCAGTGCCCACAATATCTGCAAAATCGTAATCAGGCCGCGGAAATGAAGCTGCATTCTTAACCAGGGCACTAGCAGCCCCAGCTATCTCTACAGCTGTTTCCCCTTTAATTTTTAATGCTGTTAACATGGAAGACAGAATGATGTCGTCAACTTCTCCATTCACCACTGCATCGAAAAAGTTCTGACTCTCTGCTTGTGTTAGAGCCATTCCACTAAAAACTTTCTCTAAAAGATTGTGAACATCCACCATTAAAGGTGACCTCCATAAGTTAAAAATTGAATGCTTTGTTGCAGTAACTGCTTACCTTGCGCAGTTAATATTGACTCAGGATGGAATTGAAATCCAAGCATACGATCTACTTGATTGATAACTGCCATCGGGATACCTTCATAGCTAGCAATTATTTGAAGTTGTTCTGGTATTTGCGCTGCCATAAGGGAATGATACCGTGCGACCTTTAGTGGGTTAGGCAAGGATTCGAACATTTTGTCTCCATGATGGGCAACTGCTGAAGATTTTCCATGAAAAACCTCTGGTGCCCTATCAATAACTCCACCATAGAGCTGCACGATTCCTTGATATCCTAAGCATACCCCTATAACAGGGAATAAACCTTTTACGCTAGAAAGCAATGATAACATATTTCCAGCATCAGAAGGACTCCCCGGTCCAGGAGAAAGCATTAACAAGGTGTTTTCACCAAAGCTGTGCATTGTACGTAATACGTGCTTTGTATCAACCGAATTGCGGAAAACAGTTAAACGTGATCCCATGGCCCTTAATTCATCAACTAAATTGTAAGTAAATGAATCATAATTATCTATTAAAACAATATTTTTGGCAGTCATAAATACCCACTCTTTGCTTTTGAGTAACGATAGGTTGAAAAAATTTAGTTACTTCCATAAAACAGGCTAGACCCTAATCAAGTGACCTTTATAATGGCATAACTTTCAAGATTTTCACTGGATACATGAGCAAATTCACCATATTTTTGAATTTTTCTCTATTCTGTGGTTTTATTATTC
>JABSRF010000236.1 GCA_013215275.1 Oligoflexales bacterium
AATCAGTCTTCTTACTTTGTTGACAGACGAAGGAAGTTTGAATCTTTCATCAGATCACAATGCAGAATCTAGGTACTTATCAAATGGTCCTAAAAACGGGGTCCACTATAAATATAGGGGAAAAATGTGAGAATATAATTTACGTAATATTTAAGTATATTTATTTTCAACTTATACAATACAGATTGCGCCTTACATGATTGCATGTAAAATGGTCCAAAGTATGTTGTTAAGGATTGATCCACTTTTACGAGGCCTCTTCATAAACAGGGAGGTTATCACACTTACAGGAAAGGGTAAGATCAATAAGCTCTTTCTTTTGTTTGGTGAGGTGGGTTTCACCCACCTTCACGAGACCTTTTCGTTTACGGAGATCTTAAAGGAAAGGACAGAAGCTCCTTCCTTAGGAGTTACGGTGGATTTCACTTTTTAGGACATTTATATGTATCAATTTTTTACCAGGGTATATTTTTTTCTATTGACCTCTATGTTTTGTTTTTCATGCAATATCCATGTAGCAATCGCAGATTCAGAGACAAGTTCAAAAAAGCCTGATTACATCATAAACGAGTGTTCCGTTATCCAAGGAAATGGCGCAGATTGGGCTGCTATTTTTGGTTGGCTGGCTGAGGATCTTTTAGTGAAGGCTGAGAAAGCAGAGAAGTATGAGCGAGATCATCCAAGAAGCATTGCAGGCATTAAATTTAGCTGTATGATTGGTGGTAGTTCAGGTTCTGCCTCAACGATGGTGCTTTTGCAGCTACTCAAAAATAAACAGCTAGGGCTCAAATTCCTTGGGAAACATACCATAGGTGCCTCAGATGCTCGTTTGCTTGGCCGGGCTCTAAGAATTATCGCTTACTCTGTTGACCTAACTTTTAAAGAAAAGAGAAAATTTATCAAACATGCCTTAAGGATGGTCCTTTGGTCTTATCCTGTGGATGCTTTGAAATCAGTGGTTTTGGCAGAAAAATTTCCAGATCGTTGGGCATTTAAACTTTTGGATGGAAACTACATCTTTTTCTATTTTGCAAATAGCCTCCTGTTTGCCCGTTATATCACCAGAGAGTTAGTCAACCTCGATATATCTATGGTTTTTGCAGAAAAACATATTAGGACTGCAAAAAAATATGGGCTATCTAAACTTGGAGATTTGTTGCAGTTACCCACGCACGCAATTCCACTTGAAGATGAGCAAGAGCTTACCAAGATCTTCGAAATGCATGGTAAAAAAATAGTCAAATTAGCCCGTCGTTTTATTGTGAGAAATTTAAAGCCAAAGACCAAATGGAGGCACCTAAATCGTGATGCCATGCACGACGGCCCAATGTTTGATGTGCTGAATGAGCCCTTAGAAGATGGTTTTTGTACCATAAGCATGACAGATCTTTGGTGGGGAGAGTCAAAGAACATTTATCAAAAATCACTTTCTTACGAGCATATGAGGCCCATGGTCATGTGTAACGAGAGCACGATCAAGAAAATGTTAGCTTCGAAGCTTTATAGAGAACACATCGAAAAGGGCTACCCTTATGCTTCTAGGTTTATTTTGGGCGTTGTAAAAACGGTTAGGGGTTCTATTAGCTCTAGTATCAGGGAGCCTTGGTTGATGGCATCTTTATCAGGGCCACCTAATGAAAACGAGCTTGAGATAGATTCCATCTATGATCCAGAAATTGACCTGAAAATCAATGGCAAACGCAGGTACAAGGCCGTTTCTGCTGAGGGTTTTTTGTTAAATGGCAGACACCAAAATATTGGTTTAGGTATTATTGGAGGTTTTGCAGATCGAAGGATTGCTGCATGGATGATGTCTTACTATTATCTGGATAAAATTGAGGAACTGGAACAAAGCAAACTTTCATCTAAAAATAGCTTAACCATGTTTGGCCTACCGGATGAAAGAAAGCTTGATAAGTTTGATACCTATTTGATCAAAAATGACCTTGCAGGATCCGGGCATCTAGCTGAACAGTACCTTAAGGACTGGAGCCTTTTTCAGTTCAATTGGTTTGAGACATTTAAGCTAATTTTTCACCGTAAGAAGGTACTAATATCCATGGTAGCATTTAATTTTGATTTAAGCGTTATCCCAGCTGCCATTGATAGGAAAAGCAGATACCTAGTTCCTATGGCTGCGAACATAACTCGTTTACAGCTCTTCGCTTTTGATTCGAGCATTAAGAGAACCAATCGCTACTTTGAACCTGATATCAAGCTAAAGTTTCCAAATAAAAAAACAGGAGCCTATTGGGTTTATGAATTTGGTCCCGAAGACCCATTAGACCCTAACTTACTGGTCGTAGGCGACGGTAACCCTAGTCCACCGAGCGATCGAAACCGGATGTTTTAAGGTGATTTTTTGCCTAGAAAAAGACATGTTTGGTTTTTTCATCTCTATCTAAATGGCCAAAATGATTAACACCCATCCCTACTTTGACCTTTGATGCTAACAACTCATGCTAAACTCAAAGAGCACTAATCTTTAAATTTAGGATCATACTGAAATTGGGATTGCTAAGAAAGCCTAAGAGCGTTGAAGAGCTTTTGAAAATTGAACAATTACGCAAAAAGCTTGAACCTTTTTGTGAGTTTAAGCGTGAAGCGTTGGTGACTAGTAAAGATGTTTCCTACCCGATTTACTCCCTGGGCTTTGGTGAAAAAAACCCTAAATCTCCCGTGATAGCCTTTATAGGAGGAGTCCATGGGCTTGAGGTGATTGGCACCCAGATCATCATCACTTATTTGGAGAGCATGTACCAGCTACTTCAGTGGGATTCCACCATCACCGATCAGTTGAAAAAGGTGCGTCTTCTGTTTTATCCCTGTGCCAACCCTGCTGGTATGGCTATGCATAGAAGGTCAAATGCTAATGGTGTTGACATCATGCGCAATGCGCCTGTTGACGGGGAAGGAATACCAAGTTTTTTTCTTCCTGGAGGGCACCGTTTAGGCTCAGGCATTCCTTGGTATCGAGGTGAGCATAAGAAACCAATGCAGCTCGAAACCAAGACACTCTATAACTTTATAAAAAGAGAGATGTGGGACGCTCCTTTTGCTATGGCAATAGACCTACACTCAGGGTTTGGTGTGAAAGACCGCATATGGTTTCCTTATGCATACTCTAAGAAGCCATTCCCAAGAACTGCAGAGGTGTTGGCCTTAAAAAAACTCCTTATGAAAACTTACCCTCAAAACAAAAACAAATATAACATTGAGCCACAAAGCCAGCATTATCGAGCTCATGGTGATATATGGGATTACCTGTTCATGGAGCATCATGAGCTTCACAACGATAAGGTTTTTATTCCTCTTTGTTTGGAGCTAGGGAGTTGGCTCTGGATCAAGAAAAACCCCCGCCAAATGTTTCATAGCCATGGAATTTTCAACCCCATCATACCCCACCGCCTCATGCGAACCCTTAGGGGGCACTTGCTCTTGCTTGACTTTCTTATTCGAGCGACCATTTCCTATGAAAAATGGGCTATACTTTCTGAAAAGAAAAGGGTTAAGTATGGCATAGAAGCTAAGGTACAGCGGTCTTAGCACATTTAACTTCTCTGATTTTTTACGCCGCAATCTAAATAGGTTTAGAGGAGTTAATTCAATCTCTAGCGCCTATGCCAAGCCCTTTCCTTTGGCGGGGCATCAAGATAAGTGTTCCTTGTGATTTTGGAGAGTTGGTCGCTATGTATCATGCAGCAAAGTTCATGACGCCTTTCGTAAAATACTATTCTAAGGCACGTTTCATCCAGTTTCGTCAGGGCATTTTTCCAAGAGAGGTCAGAGATCGGTACATGCTTGAATGGTCTCAGGAGACCTTAGAGAAAACAGGTATCCGTATTCATAGTCATGGTAAGCCTGACAGCCGAGCTGGGGTACTCGTTGGGAACCATATTAGTTACTTAGATATTCCGCTAATCCTTTCCCAGATACCTGTGGTCTTTTTGTCGAAGGCGGAGCTGCTTAGCTGGCCACTTATTGGAGGGGCTGCAAAGATTGCGAATGTCATATTCGTGGATCGTACATCGAGGTCCTCGCGATTGCGAAGTATCGACGGAATCATCAAAAAAATCAATGACGACCGAGAGAGGGTGGTTATCTTCCCTTCTGGAACAACCTCCCTAAAAGAGCATAAGCGTTGGAGTCCAGGGGCATTTAAAATCGCGAAGAAATATGGGGTTCCTATGCAAGCAGTGAGGCTCCGTTACGATCCTATGGACCGCGCAGCTTTCATTAACGATGATTTATTCCTGCCCCACCTTAACCGCTTGTGTCGCTCGAATGGGGCTGATGCCCATATTGAATTCTCTGAGCCGTTCTTTGTGGATGATGTGCAAGAGGAGCTACTGCGGGTGCAAAGCTGGTGCAATGAAATTCTATAGCTCTTTAAGTGAATTTAGAAATCTCTTCAATAATCCACTCCGGGGCATCTAAAGGAAGGTCATGGCCTGCGAGAGAGTGCTCTCGAATGGGCCAACCTAACGCAGCTGCAAATGCATGACTACACTTTGAGTTTACCAGACGGTCCTCACTTGAGCATAAAACCATCCCTTCCGTATTGAGGGTTTCAGTGAGCTTGAAACGATAGCGACTAGCAGCTAGTAACTGGCTTACCACATTTCTAATACGAACCGGCCTCTTTGTGCATATCTCAATGAACTTTTGCAGGACCTTTGGATCTTCCACGTGAAAATTTGAAATAAGGGGAAGGATCTTCTCCTCCCGTTTACTAGGCTCCTTGATAGCCATAATTTGTAATAATTTAAAAAGCGCAGCTGGACGAACTCGTTCATAAACGGGTGATAAACCGCGAAAACTAGAGTTTATAATAACAGCTTTGGAAAACAAGCCAGGATTGCGCCTAATGTATTCATAGGCCACCATTCCACCTAAGGATAATCCTATTAGAAATAGGTCCTCTTTCTTTTGTAGCTTATCTTGGAGCTTATTTTGAACGAAGCTGACTATCTTAGAAATTGAGGATGGAGCATCTGACTTGTGATAGACACCCATCCCTGGTAAATCGCATAGGATGATTTTTTTGCAGTAGTCAACCTGAGACAAGGCTGTTTCAAACGGCCCCCAATGTTTGGTTTCTCTTGCTAGGCCTCTTAAAAGGACAAAGGTATATTGATTACTAATTTTTACTGTACTTTCTGGCATGAGTTTGGTTCAACTCATCAACCGGCAAAACTGTGAAAAAATCATAGCATTCAAATTGCTTGTCATAAGCTGGTACCGCAGCAACCTTAGCACCCGCTTTTAAATACGCCTTAAAAAGTGGTGGAAGATTATAACTAAGGTCACTCGAGACAACAGGCCCAAGTTCCCTCAGAATAAATTTGGATTTGTCGAAGGGGCCCCAAGGGTAAACATGAAGTGAATCGCCAACATGGCCATCGCCATTTAGCTTTTGAATAATTCCAAGAACCTCTTTAGCTTGGATATGAGTGATGCTGCTAAGGCCAAATAAGTAGTTTGCATTGACTGCACTCAGATACTGATAAATACCTTTCCACAGCAAGTGGATGACTGTGCCTTTACGATACTCGGGGTGGATACAAGCTCTCGATAATTCGACCTTAACCCCAGGTTGGTCCAAGAATTCATTCAATTGAAATTCAGTTTGGGAATAAAAACTTTTTGAAAACTCTGAGCAGATAAAACGATAAGTGCCTATGAGTTTTCCACTATCGATATCGAGGATTATCAACATATCAGAAATCTGATCAAAGCGATCTATGTCGATGCCCAACTCGACGTCGCGCTGACAGAATTCCTTATAGAAGACATCATAATGTAGGCGATATGCTAGCCTCCGTTCCTCAGCACAAGAAGCGGTCTTTACGAGGTACTTACCCTTGCGAAAATTAATATCAATATGTGGCTTTCTATTCTTGAATTCAATAAGAAAATGCAAAATTAATCTTGCCGTCCAAAATTCAAAGAAAAATTGTACTTGAAAAAAATA
>JABSRF010000237.1 GCA_013215275.1 Oligoflexales bacterium
TCGAAGGGTACTAAAAAGTCCCATATTACAAGGATCATCATAACCTAAACGACATTTTTTGATGGAAACTTCTGTTAATCCTTGATGAGATAATATCAATGTTAATTGGCTTAGTAATATAATCATTTGCCCCCAACTTTAGGGCATTCACGACTTCCGATGGGTCATTTTTTGCAGTCGCTAGGATGACTGGTAGCTCAACCAGGCTATATTTTTCACGAACTTTGCTCAAGACTTCTAAACCTGAAATGCCTGGCAGCATATAATCAAGGAGAATCAACTCAGGAGGATTTTCCTCAATTAGTTGCAAGCAGGACTCCCCGTCACCAAGAGTTTGGGTGACATAGTCCCTTTTTTTCAGCTGTTCTGCTAAGCGAGTTGCTGTGATTTCATCATCTTCAACAATCAAAATGCTCATGTCGATCTCTTCTAATCATTTTCAAGCTTTGTTTTAAGCTCTGCTAATGCATCTCCTAAAATGATTAACGGGGATCGCAAGTCCCCGAGCAGTTCTGGTAATTTTTCTAACTGACTGCTTTTAGTCAAGGTTTCTATCTCTCTCAATATTTTAAAAGGGCTATCAATGGTAAAGTTTGCAATTGCCCCTTTAAAGGTGTGGGAATGATGGATAATATCATCGACCCGCTGCTCTTCAATTGAGTCCTCTAGAGATTTCATATATCCTTCAGATTTCTGCTGGTATATGCCAATCATCTTTAACAGAATATCCTCGTCACCCTTGAACTCATCACTCAGTTTGCTTTGTATTGGAGAAATGGCAAAGTCGCTCTTTTTCGATTCTGAAGTCATAATGTATCGCTTTATAAACTATTTATGGTCACCTCTTTACCCCAACTAAACCTATATCGACTTTCTGGAGCTTAGCTTAAGCACATAGATAGGTTCTGGAACCATAATAAGTGAAGGTGTATAGCATGGTCTTTAATATAAATATGTATAAGTAGTAGAGCGTCATATGGTCCGTCAAAAAATACTAAGTTATTAAAATTATTAAACGATTGACGGATAATTGGGGTGTGGTATAAAATGCAGGCAATACATCTTTTCAATTAGGTGAGCTAGACTAGTCTAGTGGTTGTGACATGGTTGTAACATAGTTGTGACATGATTCCCGCAAGCATGAATTAAAACAAATCATAGGATTGGAAATGTTTCTAACAAAGTGTGCCGCAAACTTAGGGCGGTTCTTATTTGGTTCTTATCTGCTAGCTGTGCTCTCAATTGGCTCTATGATCTTCATTGCAGCTCCATCAAAGGCTGCCCAACCTAAGTGTGAGTTGTCAAGAACAATCAAATTTGCTGGTCTGGATTGGGATAGCAATATTTTTCTAACAGAAATTGCCAAATTTATTGTGGAATCCAGCTATGGTTGTAGAACAGCATCTATTCCTGGAACCTCTTTGCCATTGTTAGCAGGTATGATGAAAAATGATGTGGATGTCATGATGGAGGTATGGCTTGATAACGTAAAAGAAGCCTGGAATAAAGGGGTCAAGGAAGGATCGGTGGTTAATTTAGGGGTTACCTTTAAAGGAGCGGTGCAGGGCTTTTACGTGCCTCGGTACTTAATTGAAGGTGACTCAAAAAGAGGGATAAAAGCAGCGGCACCAGACCTAGTTTCCGTCAGTGATTTACCAAAATACAAGGAGCTTTTTAAGGACCGAGAAGAACCGGAGAAAGGGCGATTTTATAATTGTATCCTCGGATGGAGCTGCGAGGTCATCAACACCAACAAGTTAAAGGCTTATGGCCTCGATAAGTACTATACAAACTTTCGACCGGGCACAGGGGCCGCATTAGCAGCGGCAATATCTTCTGCTTATAAGCGTGGCAAGCCATTCGTTGGCTATTATTGGGAGCCAACATGGATTCTGGGAAAATATGATATGGTGATGCTAAAAGAGCCAGAGTACAACGATAAGGATTGGTTGACCCTGATTGATCAGAAATCAAAAAATCCTGTTGGTGTCGCTTATCCGGTGAAAAATGTCTATTTGGGAGTTGGAAAGGAGTTTCATGATCAAGCTCCTAACTTAGTGAAATTCTTAAAAGCTTTTGAAATGACTAAAGATCAGATTAATGAAGGCTTGGCTATGATGCAGCAAGATGGTTTAAGCCACAAATCAGCGGCAATCAAGTTTTTGCAAAAGCACCGCAGTCATTGGAAATCATGGTTAAGCGCTGCTGAAGCTGCTAAGGTCGAAGAAAAACTGGGTCAAAATAGCTGAAAATGGAGGATATGTAGTGTTTCCAGAAGCTTTACGGTTTTCCTTATCTGAACCAATCAATCAGGCTATTGATTGGATTGTTGTGCAGTATGGTGAAAGCTTTGAAAATTTTTCAGACTTCCTTTTGAAAATTCTTATTTTTTTCGAGGATGTGCTTCGAGATACTCCTTGGTGGCTCTTCTTATCCATTGTTTTTTGTTTAACTTATTTTATCAGTCGTAAGTGGACTTTATCGTCATTTTTGGTGGGCCTATTTTTTTTAATCGGCGTTTTAGGTCTATGGGACAAGGCAATGCAGTCATTATCCCTCATGCTCGTGGCAACTGGTTTTTCTATTGTGATAGGGATCCCTTTTGGGGTGCTCTTGTCGAGGTCTGAAAAACTGAGGAAGGTCTGTTTGCCTATGCTTGATGTTATGCAGACTATGCCAAGTTTTGTCTACTTGATACCAGCCCTGATGCTGTTTGGCTTAGGAAAAGTGCCAGCGATATTTGCCACTATGATCTATGCGTTACCTCCCTTGATTAGACTTACGGACTTGGGCATCAGATTGGTAGACAAAGATGTCCTTGAAGCAGCAAAGGCTTTTGGCGTAAGTAAAGGAGAGAAGCTTTGGGGAATTGAGTTGCCTCTAGCATTTCCCAATATTATGGCAGGGATTAATCAGACCACGATGATGGCATTGTCGATGGTTGTGATAGCCTCTATGATAGGTGCTCGGGGCTTGGGGGAGCAGGTTCTCTTGGGTATTCAAAGGCTAGATGTAGGCAAGGGCACTGAGGCAGGTCTTGCAATTGTTGCGATTGCAGTGATTTTGGATCGCTTTACTCAAAGCTTAGGAAAAAAGATTAAGGCCTCTTATAGCTAGTTTCCATCCAGTTAAAGTCTAGGAAGTTAAACTTATCCTTGTGATGACATGAAAAAATGCTAAGTTGCAAATTATGATGCGGGGAGCAGAGCATGGATCCAATCATTAGCTTAGAAGGCGTTAGCAAGATCTTTGGTAAGCAGGAACAGGCAGTCTACGAACGTTATAGAAGTAACTTAGATAGGCAAGAAATTTTTGACTCTACCCAACATACCCTAGCTCTCAAACATGTCAGCTTTAAGGTTAAAAAAGGCGATATCTTTGTCATCATGGGCCTTTCTGGATGTGGAAAATCCACCCTCATTCGCCACTTAAACCTATTAATCCAACCCACAGCTGGACAAGTGTTAATCGATGGAATAGACCTTTCCACTCTGAGCAATCGGGAGTTGCAGGATTTTCGGCGTCATAAGATCAGTATGGTTTTTCAGAATTTTTGCTTGTTGCCTCACAAGACCATTCTCAATAATGTAGCTCTAGGGCTTAAAGCACAGGGCATGGCAAAAAAAGAATACCTCAGTGAGGCAGGCAAGTGGATTGAGCTTGTTGGCCTCAAAGGCTATGAACACTCTTTTCCAAATCAGTTGTCTGGTGGAATGCAACAGCGGGTAGGCTTAGCGAGGGCTTTGGCAACCAATCCAGATATCCTATTGATGGATGAAGCTTTTAGTGCTTTAGATCCTTTAATTAAAAGGGAAATGCAAGACCAACTGCTGCAGTTGCAAAAAGAGCTTAAAAAGACAATTATATTCATTACCCATGATTTGGATGAGGCCTTAAGGCTTGGTGACCAGATAGCAATCCTGAAAGCAGGAGAGCTGATACAGGTCGGGACCCCGCAAGAAATTCTCTTAAACCCATCCTGTGACTATGTTCGAACCTTCGTTAAAGATGTTAATCGCTACCATATTCTAACTGCAAGGTCCCTTCTTCAGCAAACCGATCCCATTGAGCTTTCCGAGGGAACAAGCCCACAAAAAATCAAGCATGCAGTCGAGAGTTATCCTTTTAAAACAATCTATTTTGTTAATCAAAATCGTGAATTTATCGGTGGAGTTGACAAAGATTTCTTTAAGGGAACCGAGGAATCCTTCTTTGATCATAGGTCTCTCCAAGACAAATTACAGCTTGGTCCTAGTATTCTTATCGATACCCCACTAGAGTCCATCCTTCCTGATATGTTTCACAGTTCAAGCCCTCTTCCAGTTCTTGATAAGAAAAAGCACTTCCACGGGGTTGTCTCTGAAAAAAGAGTCATCGAAGCGTTAGGGAACTGATTGCAGTGCCTTCCCACCTGAATTAAATACACCCTAAAAAAAGATAGAAAATAAAAAAAACGAAATGTCGATATAAAAAATCCGTCCCTGTGTTCAGTGTATTGAAATGAAACTCGACTTGTGGTCAAATATCTTCAAAAGAAAAATGCACAAGCGCAGGAGGCTTAGAAAATGAAAAGTCGGGCTATTTTATGGACTTTTTTCAGTTCTTTTGTTGGATTTTTTTTGACGTCCTGTGGAGAGAAGCAACAAGAGTCAAACTTAGAAGGGCTTGAATCACCATATTTAGGAATGAGAGTAGGACGAGGGTATGACTACTTTAACCGAAATGCAGTAAGGGGTGATTGTATCGTAAACCCTGATTATAAAATGCAAGAATCATTTAAAGACGTAGAAGATAGCATAGAAGGCTACATCACTCAAACAATGATTTCATCCCATGAAGAGCTGATGAAGGAGCTTGAGATCAGCAATAGCTCATCAATAAGAAGCCTTTTCTTTACAGCAGACCCAAAATTTAAGCTTTTCCAGAAGTTTAAAAGTTCTGAGCATTCATTGACTTTCCTATATACGTTAAAGATAGCAACCCGAGAGGCAACCCTTGCCTCACTAAGTAAGGATGATTTAAGTCCAGCGGCTAAGGAGCTGCTAGATAAGAGAGATTATCAGAGTTTTACGCGCTTGTGTGGCACTCATTTTGTCAGATCCATCAGCTATGGAGGAGAGTTCTCTCAGGTTTTTGAAATTGATGAGAGAGACCAAAATCGTATCCGAGACTTCAATGCCGCCCTCAAAGGTGAGTATAAGATCGTGGACAGTGCATTAAAGGTAAAGGAAGTTCTGAGTAAAAATGTTAATTCCCGGTTTGTTAAGAAGGAAGCTTATCAGATTGGGGGAGGGGTGTTACTCAGTGATGTTGACATAGATAATTATCAAGAGAGAGTTGACCAATGGGTTGCTTCTTTAAAGGAGAATAAAGGCCAACCTTTTAAGGTGGAACTTGCTGATTGGCAGACCTTTTTGGTGGACTATGAAAACCCTTATGTTCTTGAGGATCGGGAAGAAACCTTGTTAGATGTCTACAATATGATAAGGCAGAACAAGCGAAATCTTAGTAAGATTATTTTCTCACTTTTCTTGCACGAGAAGAAACGGTATCTGAGCAAAGATAGTGTCAATGAGTATAAGAAAATCAAGAAAGAAATTGAGCGCCAACAGGACCGCTTGATGCGATCAGGACGTAAGTGTTATCTAAATAAAAACAACTGTGATCTCAATGAAGAACAAATTGACCCAGATTTTATGGAATTGGATCAGCTGGCTCCAGTAGCGAGCGAAGAAGATAAGCATAATAACAGCATTGGAGCGGTGTTTAGCATTTTAGGCTTTTTTGCATTGCTTTTGCTTCCCATCTGATCATCTTCAATAATGAATTCGTTCAGAAAATTAGGTTAAAATGGCAGAGTTTCAAACTATTTAGTATGATTTTAGGTAACTCCAAATAAATATTCTACCCACTATTCATGTGTGATCAGAACGCTATATTTTGGTAGAAACGGATGC
>JABSRF010000238.1 GCA_013215275.1 Oligoflexales bacterium
CTGTGATTGCGCACTCTATGAAGGCTGAAATGGACGAACTATCTTCGAAACATCTGCAGACAATTAAACAAGCTTCACCATTGGAAAATAGTTGATTTTGCCAAAGATATATATTTTTGGGTGAAATACCGTGTGCTTCGCTTAGCTCTGACACCGGCTTTTTATCTAGCAAGTGAGCTTTAACAATCTCTATTTTTGTTTCTGCCGGAACTCTCTTGATCTTGGCCATGACAATCCTCCTTCATGAACTATTTTAACTGAAGATTGTCTAGTTCCGTCTGGGCCATTACATAGGTAACCAAGGCATAGAACTGCTGCAGAGAGGAGCGAAGCTAAAGCCCGGATAAATGATTTTCCAACACTAATATTATCGCCATCTATATTTTGGACTTTGAGTCCAACTAAGAGCCCACCCGGGGTTGACTGTAAACTGGACGCAATGAAGCCTGTGAAGTATGCCAAATAAGTTCCATAGCCCAATATCATCATGGTCATATAATCAAAGGCAGAAGTAATATATAAGATTAAAAACTGACCCAAGGCGATGAGAAATCCATCAACCAAAAACGCAACATATTTTTGCCAAAAGCCTCCTGGTTGGCCCTGCGATCTTGTAGCCCCTGTGCTTGGATTCATCGTTCCTCAACTTACTGACGGTAACAGTTCGATAATAACTAAAGGCCTAGGATACCTGGGCTTTGCCGCCTCTTGTAACGGCCTTTGAATAAAAGGTGATAAGCTTTGATTTGTAAGATCTTATTAATATGTTGGATTATTTGGTTTATGGACTTTCGATTAAACGATTAGACCCTCATTGGCTCACAATTTAGATGAATTTAGAGGGTCGCTATTGGAGCATGCATATAGTAGGTCCATCGATAGAGAGAAACTATCTCCAAGAAATTTTTTTAAGGGAGTGTTCTAAGATTTGGTTTACCCAAAAAAGCTAGGAGCAATATTATGGATCAGGGCTTGTATTTTATATTGGTTAAGACTGCCCGATCATGGTTGACAAAGTATCCGTAAGCAAGGTCAACTTTTCCATTGCACTTGCGTTTGGAAACCTTAATAATATTTTTACGACATGATTTCAGATCGTCGAAGCCATCTTTCAAAGACTTTTTTAGCGTTTTCTTCGGCTTGGAAGTGCACTTATAATCGCGTAAGAAACAAACCTTGCTTGTGTCGCCACTGTCTTTGACTTGTATCGTTTGTGTCGTTTCATCGGTTTCATAGTATACATAATTGACGAGCAAGTTTGGATTTTTTACATTATTTCGACACTCAGAGTACCTTAAGTAAGCTTGGCGCTTGCATTGATCCTTATTTGTAACGAATCGAGAAACTGTTTTGTTTTTAGCGAACTTTTTCTTACAAGATTTAGGTAAGGTTATTTCACAGTAGCTGTGATGAGATGAAACCTCTCCGCTCATGAGGCTCAGATCGAAGGGAGTATCATCTTTTTTTTTGGGTTCTGCTTTCTTAAAGGATTTTTTAGTTTCTTTTGTGGGCTCTTTCGGTGAATTGCTAGAATCAAATGACTTACAACTCACCAATGCAAAAAGGCTAATGATAAGTATCGCAATAATCTTTAATACAATTACTGTTTGTTTTTTTTCAGATACTTTTTCCACAATTCTAACTCTTAAACTAACAAAAATGCAATTATAAATTGGAGATTTTTAACGTATTTAAGATTAAAAACGGATCTGATCCCAAAAGGAAACCCGGAGAGGAAGTTTAATACCTTATCTCAAGAAACTACCTCTCCCTCCAAAATGCTTAGCAATTAAATCTTTGAAAGCCTGAATTGACTCACTTTCCATAGCGGTAGAAGCGAATCCTTCCAACTGCTTAAAGTCTAAATTGAGTTGTTCTAAAACGACAGAACAAACTAAAATCGAGAGTGCGACACCACATAGTACAATAGACTTTTTTAATCGACTCTGTGCAAGTTCTTCGTACTGCACTGGGTTTCCCCTAATGTACTGAGGCTTCAGCCTATTTCTGTCAAATAAGCCTAGATTCCTCTCTATGACGGAGTTCAAGCCTAATTCGTAGACTTTTGTTTTCTTGTCCATCTTATTCCCCAATTAATCAATAATTAGTAGTGAAATTATGATTGCGTGCTTACGAATTCAAAACCATGCAATTGCTTCGTTTTAAAAACTCCAGGTCCAAAAGCTTCACTGTAGCTTATTGGATATACTTAAGAGAGAGACTGTTTTAGAAACTGAGCAATGTTGATTTGATACACTGTTTAGGCTTATTGTGTTTGGCCTAATGTTGAGAGGTAGGTGGCCTCTGCTAAGTAATATGGTATCTATCCCTGCTAGATCTTTACTCTCTGATAAGAGCCGCGTACATAATTTATTTCGGTATTTTTTCTATGTATAAATACTATTGAATAGAATTTCTGTTCGCAACATTTCGCAAATATTTTCACGTATGCTGCAAGACGTTGTATATATTGGCCTTTGAAGCTGAGGTCAGACAAGTAGCCGCTAAGGCTTTTTAATAATTGAGGCCCTAATTTCTCATGAGCTTTATGAGTTAGAGTCCTATAGCAAGTACGGCTGTGAAAGCCGTACTTAGGCATTTCTGAGGCTTACGGAAGTGGGGGAGCAAAGCTCGTTAAGTTGATCCCCTCAACAGCAGCTTTGTACTCTTCGAAATTTGGAATCCTTCCTAGGATGGTTGAAAGGACGACCACTGGGGTAGATGCCAAAAGGGATTCACCTTTTTTCTCATTAGAGTCTTCAACGACACGCCCCTGAAACAGACGAGTTGAAGTAGCCATGACGGTATCACCCTTGCCAGCTTTTTCCTGATTACCCATACAGAGGTTGCAACCAGGCCGTTCAAGATACATTTTGTTTTCATACTCAGTTCTTGCCATGCTCTTAGGGTTGCTGTCGTCAAATTCAAAGCCAGAATATTTCTGTAGTACCTTCCAGTCGCCTTCATCCTTCAACTCATTAACAATGTTATAGGTAGGAGCTGCGACAACCAAGGGGGCCTTAAACTCAACCTTACCCATCTGTTTTTCGACATTCTGCAGCATATGAGACAAGATCTTTAAGTCGCCTTTGTGAATCATACATGAACCAACAAACCCAAGATCAACCTTTTTCACGCCTTCATAGAATGATACAGGCCGAATGGTGTCGTGGGTGTATCGCTTGGAGACATCCTCATTATGGACATCCGGGTCAGCGATCATAGGTTCGATGATTTGATCAAGGTCAACCACAAACTCTGCTGAATACTTTGCATTTTCATCAGGTCTAAGAGCAGGCTTTTTACCTGATTTAATTTCAGAAATCCTTTTGTCTGCGATGTCAATTAGGCCTTGAAGCACCTGTTTATGGTTGTCCATACCCTTATCAATCATCGTTTTGATTCTGCTTTTTGCGATCTCAAGGGATTCGATCAAGGTGTCATCATTAGAGATACAAATCGACGCCTTAGCTTTCATCTCCGCAGTCCAATCTGTAAAGGTGAACGCTTGATCTGAAAGTAGGGTTCCTAAGTGAACCTCAATGATTTTTCCTTGGAAGACGTTTTCCCCAAACTCTTTGAGCATCTGTGCCTGAGTAGCGTGAACCACATCACGAAAATCCATATGATCTTTTAAGGTGCCTTTGAAGGTCACCTTAACAGACTCAGGAATTGGCATAGATACTTCACCAGTTGCCAAGGCGAGGGCGACGGTTCCAGAGTCAGCTCCAAAAGCAACCCCCTTTGACATGCGGGTATGTGAGTCTCCGCCAATAATGATCGCCCAATCATCTACAGTTAGGTCGTTAACAACCTTATGGATCACATCGGTCATAGGATGGTATTTGTTTTCAGGGTCCCTGCCTGTGATAAGTCCAAATTTATGCATAAAATTCATCAGCTTAGGAATGTTGGCGCGCGCTTTTTTATCCCACACTGAGGCTGTATGACAGCCAGATTGATAAGCTCCATCAACGCTGGGTGCAATCGTCGTTGCAGCCATGGACTCGAGCTCTTGAGCGGTCATCAATCCCGTTGTGTCCTGAGAGCCAACGATGTTTACCTTAACCCTTACATCTGAGCCCGCATGAAGGGTTTTGTCTGTGCTGACGTCTAGGGCATTTTTGTTGAAGATCTTTTCTACGGCAGTCATCCCTTGGCCGGGATGTGAGACTTCCTTAGAAACTGCAAACGCTGATTTAAGCTCAGTACCAAGGGTTTGAGCAGCGAATCCTTGCAGTTTTTTACCAAAGACGACTGCATATGAGCCCTCAGCTTTGATCGACTCTAGCTTTTGAGGGGTTAGGGCAGAGGAAATGTCAACGAGTTCCTCACTCCCCTTAAATAGCTTTTTCTTCTTCGTATTGATGGTAAGGACGCTGCCGGTATCCACTGCGTATCGTTGTTCTAATACAGTGTCACCATTTTTGTCTAACACTGGCTCGCCTTTTTCATCGAGCTTTCTGACCCAGTTTTTGAGGTCGATACCAATGCCACCTGTTACGTTCACCGTGGTCAGGAATATCGGGGAGATTCCATTGGTGCCTCCAACGATTGGGGCTATGTTAACAAAAGGGATATAAGGGCTGGCTGGCTTTCCAGTCCATAAGGCGACATTATTGACCCCCGACATACGAGAGGATCCAACACCCATGGTTCCTTTTTCAGCAATGAGCATCACCCTCTTATCTGGGTGTACCTTTTGGAGTTCGCGGATTTCAGCTTGAGCTTTTTCTGAAATCAGACATTTTCCGTGCAACTCGCGATCTGAACGAGAGTGTGCTTGGTTTCCAGGAGACAGCAGGTCAGTGGAAATATCGCCTTCAGCAGCGACATAGGTGACGACATCAATCTCTTCTTGAACCTCAGGGAGCTTGGTAAAAAATTCGGCCTTCGCGTAGCTTTCAAGAACTTCTTTTGCAACCCCATTACCCTGTTCAAACGCCTTTTTTAGACGGTCTGTATCAGCTTCATAGAGAAAAACCTGTGTTTTGAGTACGTCTCCAGCATTTTTGGCGATTGCTGGGTCATTTCCCAATGCTAAATCGAGGAGAACCTCTACAGAAGGGCCACCCTTCATGTGAGAGAGCAACTCAAAAGCAAATGATGGATTAATTTCAGCAACAAGCTCTTTGCCTAGGATAATTTCCTTCAGAAATTTAGCCTTTTCACCCGCTGCACTTGTGGTTCCTGGTAGGGTGTTGTAGATGAAGAATTGAAGCGAGTCTTTTCTATGCTCACTTTTGTTGTCCTTAATCTGGGAAATAATCTCCTTGGCCAATTCACTCTCGTCAATTGGTTTAGGTTGCAGATCTTGGGCTTTCCTAACTTCGATTTCTTTTAAATACTCTGAATATAAACTCATTGATTTTTCCACATATTTTTATTGAATGTAATCTTTGAGATTGTGTTCCCAGCTCTTGTCGCGTTCTCATCATCATCTGAGTGTATCTACAATACTGTATTCACCATTTTATTTACTGTTGTACAAAATTTGATCTTGTTTCACGTCCATAAAAAAACATGGTGTTAACGATCCTCACCTCCCCCGCATATATCTTGCAAGATTTCATTGATTTGTCATCAAAAAATCTTAGACATACTTGGTCAAATAGCCAACTTAATAAATAGATAATAGTATTCATTATCAACAATAAATTGTGATTCTAAAGGACGTTGAGTTTGCGAGCTCTGGTGCTTGTGAATGCTTTTCCAAGGACTATTGGTAATTGGAGACCTGTTGAAAATAATCTTGCCCCATAAACTCATAGCTCTGTGACTTAAGGTGTTTCTTAAACCAAGCAGCTACCTTCCCTAAAGGACTTACTAATGAACACATTTTTTAACTTTGGAATAATTCAGCTCCTTTAGTCATATCCATTAACTTTCTCCACCCTCTCCAAAAGGTTA
>JABSRF010000239.1 GCA_013215275.1 Oligoflexales bacterium
GCATCCGTTTCTACCAAAATATAGCGTTCTGATCACACATGAATAGTGGGTAGAATATTTATTTGGAGTTACCTAACCAGCATCCCCTCTTTCTCATTGTCTCGGCAAAATCAATTGCAAAGTCCCTAAAAGCAGGATTATTTCTCCCGAGCATGGCAAACTCTTCCATGACTAAAAAACCAGTTCTTCCAGCATGTTGAGGCAGACTGAGAATACAGCGAATTTCTTCAATAACTGCCATGGTCATCAGAATTTGAAGGGTCGGATCACCATCAAGGGCGTCAAGGTCATAAACATAAAAAAGTGTCTCAGAATCAAGAGATGATGCTCTTCCCTTTGTAAAGAAAGCTGCGTAGGTTCCATCTCCGTAGAAAGGTTTAAGCTTTGAAATGAGAGCCTCAATAGCTGATTTGTCACTCTCATTCTTTCCTTGCACTAAGGTTCCAAGCTCAACGATAAAATCATTCATATCGATTGTTACGGGAGTGTTATCCTTTTGCTTGATAAACTCGCCTTCAACATAGTCCAATCCATGCTGATCCAACTTTTTCAGGTATGCCAACTTAAGTGCTTTGGAAATTAAGGTTTGATGCTCACTCTCAACTGGAAAGCTAGGTGAAGTTAATTTTATTGCCATAGAGATCATTTTACTCAAAAACGCGATTTTTTCTTCATTGTAAATTCCACGGAATGGAGAAAATGGAATATTCTGATCTCGTTTAAAAACTGTTAAATCCCCATCAAAATATTGGCTTAACATCCCATAACTTGACTTTTTATCAATTATAAAGACGATGGGTTCAGGGCTAAGTTTCTTTACCGATTGAAGCCAATCTACAACAAATGCTGATTTGCCAGATCCGGTATCTGCCAGTACAACCGTATGATTGGAAGTTTCATTTTCCAGCAAAGAAAACGGAACAAGGTTATTCTCCCTAGATAAATGAATGCTCACAGGTGTTTTAAAACCCTTGAAAGAATCAAATATTGGCATAAAATTAATAGCGTCAGACCTTAGAATCCGGATGGCTCGCCGAGTAGAAAGGTCAGCATCAGGAGTATAGTTTAGTGGCAATCCATTCATCCACAGCCCAAGACCAATATCTGTTTCAGAGACAATTTCGCACTCAAGGTAGGTATGACAGATATTGCAAATTTTACGCATTTTCTCGTCAAGCTCTTGGTCAGTTTTGCCATCGAACATGATACAAAACGTCATACTAAGAACTCGATCATCAAGAGCTAGTTTATGCTGAACGTCATCGATTTCAGATTTTTGCACCTTAGCCCTTGCAGTAGCAGCATTTTCAAGAAAGAATTCCTTCATAGCTAAAAATTTTTTAACTTCTTGAACCCTGGGAAACGAGTAATTGATGCTGATACGAAAAGGAAAATTCAGTCCAACGAAAGATGCCATTCCACCAGCATATGAATGAGATGGTGCAGTTTTTAGGGTCAAAACTCTAGTCTTGCGTCCTTCGCATTCGATTCCTTCGTACCTGAGCTTAGGGGTAGAGAATATTAGCTGATCTGATATAGAAACGTTGTTATTAAGTGGTGCAAAGCTCCTTTTGTAGTATGATTCGGGATTAAATTGCTGCCTGATAATACTAACAAGTTCGTCGCCGTTTAACTGTTTTACGGAGAAAGTGTTATTATCCTTAAAATCTTTGAGTAAATGATCAAACTGTTGTAGTTCGTAGCTAAAATCTTTAAGCTCTCGACTGATACTAGAATTATTATTTGAGAGATCACTTAACTTGACTTTAAAAGGTTTTGATAGAAAATACCTGACTGAGATCAGAAGCTGCCGTTTGAGGGGGCTTGCATCTGAGGAAGTTAAGCAATCTTTTTCAATTAATCGCAGCTTTTCGTGGTACAGTATTTTTGAAACCGGGTGTGGATCATTAAAACTATCCTTAAAACTATCCTTAAACCTTGATATCTTTTGATCTAGTGGGGAATACCTAGAGCTATCAAAAAGCACTTGAAGAGCGCAATTCTCTGGTAGTGAAAACCATTGTTTCATTGACGCGACAGACTTCAAGATTTGATCTTCAGTCATGGACTCATGTTCAAGCAATTCAATTTTAAATACAGCTCCTAGGGATCCATCCTTTAATTGAAATATTCCCATTTCGGTCAGATATTCGTCATAAGGCAATAGGCTACCCAAGGACTCTGGCCTTTTAAATAGAGCGTCGGTAAATATTTTTCGATTTATTTGAGCATTTTCAATTATTTTCATTTTTTAATTTGCCCTTCCCTTTTTCATTTGCAGGAATTACCAATGGTTCAATTTTTTGTTCTTGAATCTGCCAGTGTGAACGTGTAATCACTGTGCGAATCCATCCACCCCTGAAGTAGTCACCATTCGGTAATTCTTGTGGGTGTACCCAGATATCTGCAATTTGAGGACTTGTTCGCACGGGAACTAATAAAGGATGATCGACTGAATTAAGTTCCCTTTCGATTTCATGGACATTTTGATAATCAGCTGTTTTTTCTAGCATATTTAGACTTGGTGCCCTGTTAATTGCGCATCCTCCAACAAGGCTGCAAAGTAATAATATTTGAAAAAAATTCATGGTTTTTCCTACTTAAGAATGTTGCTAATGTAAGGTCTTTTTCCAGTTCTAGAATTATCTTTTTTGAAGTACCAATTAGGTAGCTGCACTTTCTCTTGAACGACTATCCAAACTTCTTGTCCTGATCCTATGTTGATTGTTGGTAAAAGATTTTCAGCATGCTGCAGGTACCAATTGGTAATTGTATTCGCAGTATTACTGGCTCCATTAGCTGCTATAAATTTTTTCTGGGACCCAGTAATCATGGTCGATGTACCTTGAGCATCCCTCACAGTACTGGTTTGCACCTTGCTAACTGCAGCACTTATGCCATCAACTACTGAAGATAGAAAAGCCATGGTACCCACTTGATCTCGCTTACTGCTGACCTCTCCATCCACTGCAAATGAGTTGTCTTTCCCATCAGCAACAAATCCAGAGAGTTCGCGTTCAAAGCTTTTTCCTGATCTGGATACACATGAGATTTTAGCTACTTGCATCTCAACTCTTTCAATGGATAAGTTACCGGTTGATTTTGCGATGATGAAACAGCCTGATAGGTCAATTTCGCTTTTATTTGGACCAACGAACGCATAGTCAGCTTGTAGTAGGACGGGAAGAGCTTTTCCTTCAGGAGCTTCAATGCCAGTGAGGAGCTTAGCTTTCACAAAAGATCCAGAAGGTATCGTAACGGTATCACCCTTAGTTTTCTCCAGTGCTCTTACCGGAAAGGATATTATTGATGGGCCATTATTTGATTCCTTGGATTTTTTTGATCTGCCTGAGCGCTTAGGCCTATCCCTAGAACCGTCTGGAATAGGTGCACTTGCCAATGAAGTTTCAAACTCGCGCACAGCAGAAGAAATTTGAGGAACTTGCGCTATCAACTGACCCTCTTCATCTAGATTCGAATGAGTCTGCGAGCCAACTTGCTCAACGTTATTTTTGGTCTCATTTTTTTTGCGAGATAGCTCTTCCTTGTATAAGTTCATTTGCTGTTGCATATTTGTAATTTCGTCTTCAAGCACCTTGATTTTCGATGAGTAAATCTTGTCTTTTCTCCTATATATTTCTGTATTAGACGATAATATCCTGTTGTTTGAAGTCAGCTCGTTTTGCTTATTAACCTTGATAATCCTTCGATCCTGGCTTTTGGAGAATAGATACACTGCTAAAATCAATAAGAAGGATATAAAGTACAGAAAATATCTGGCATCAATACGGCTTTTTAAAAAGACCCGCCTGAAAATGGATTTAATTGTTTTTATCATACTTGACCCTTACTTTTTTAGAATAGGGGATATTGGTAAGGTAACAGCTCTAAAAGTGGAACTCGGTTTACTTACAATTCTTAGAAGTGTTTCTTTGTTTGTTTCGACGATACTTTGATCTACCTGAGAGAGCAGAGCGATATTCGGCCTACCGAATAGTAGGCTCTTTATATCAATTGCGACTGAACTTTTTTCTTGTTGGTTGATAATCTTAAAAATATAGCCATGAAACATTGGTCCTGTATAAACTGTTAACAGCTTTGCCGAAACTCCCTTAATTCCAGTTCTTACATTCTGATTGAGATTGCGGATATTGTAACCGACTATATTATCCTTACGAATCATAGCTTTCATAAGTTCGACTTCTGTTACATTTGAACCTTGAGGCTTTCCAAAAGATGGGCTTAATTGCTCTTTCTTGGCCTTTAGATCATAAAAAGTGTTCGTTGTGGCATGCAATGTGGACTTTACCGTTGTTAGTCTTATGTTCACGATGTTATCGTTTGCCAAAATGAATGTTAGGTTTGCATGTGCAGTTGGAGTCCTGGGCCGAACCGAAATTATCCTAAAGTCAGGGTTTTCAGCATCTGCAGGTTTAATTTCAAAATTCTCTGCCTGTGTTATCGTCTTGACTTCTTCATCGAACCGAAAAAGTGTTTCAGTCTCGTAAGAGACAGTTAAGTTTTCACGTTCTGACCCGTAAAACATAGTTTTAGCAATAGCAACTTGTGCGAGGCAAAACCCCACAGCACTAAAAACTAATAATTTCATTGTTACACCTACTTGTTTAGAGAGCTGCGTTTTCGAAAATCTTCCAGTTTATTCCAAGAAAGCTTTATAATTTCTAGGTACCATCTTTTTGCTTCGCTGGGAGGAACAAGCTTTAGTGTCATTTCCACAACTTGATTTTCATACCCCAGAGATTTACCTGAAGAATAAAACTCAGCTTGAGCATAAGCTAGAATATGGAATGTCCCAGATTCATCCGATGAGATTTCTTTCTTTTTTACTTTGAATATCTGTGCTAGGTCTTCATTTTTAGTTTGTTGAATCCATTCTCTCGCGTCTGCTTCAAATTTGACTTTAAGCTCCCGACTCATGAAGCGAATTAATCCACGGTATTGATCCTCAATAGTACTAGCATTCACGTTACCCAAGCTGGCAAGAAAATCATTTACTGCATCTTCAACGTAGGAGTCAGGCACGCTTTGAGGGGTCGCAGCAGTGAAACTCCTTACCCCAGGAGCAAGAATATACTCTTTAAGCCTCAATTCCTTGTATAAATTTGCGATTTCAATCCTAGATATTGCAAAATAACTGATGAAAAGAATGGATAGGACTCCAATCAGGTAACTCAGCACAAGCTTTTCTCTTAGAAGTGCTGCTTTGTATGAGATATATTTGGGTAGTCCTTTAAAATTTGTATTTACTCTATTTTCTCTTGGCGTAATACATTCTGTCTTCTTGGTGCCTTTTTCTCTTGGGCCAATCATTTGTTCTCCTAGTCAGAATAAATTTTGTTTCCCCTTGGGTTTACTATTCCTGGTAAGTTCATTCCAAATCTCTTGTATGGATAATGCAGAAATATACCTCGATTATTTCTTCTCCTAATAGCTGGTATAACTCCAAGGGTGATGAACAAGGAGAGGAACATAAGCTGCCAAGAGTAGATAATGATACCAAAAATAGTTAAGGAGCCTAAAGCAACGAAGATTTCACCTAACATAAAGATATCGAAAACCATAATTGGAGTATCAACAGTTTGGCAGACTTTTCTTGAGTATTTTTTTCTCATTTCTTCATAGTTATGCATGCCTATCCCCCAAATACTGATCCACCACCTGAAGCTTGAATTTCGAATATACCTTTTATCCACATTGGTACGGTCCCCATCACAACAGCTCCGAAAATACAAACAATTGCCATTCCAAAACGTTGCTCTTTGAGATTCCACCCAGCTGCCAGTACAGAGAGTCCTGAAGTGGACCCCACTGTCCAGACCAAAAATAGCTTTGTATAAGTAAAACTAAAACTTGTTATTGAATGCTATAA
>JABSRF010000024.1 GCA_013215275.1 Oligoflexales bacterium
GAGTGCGCAATCACAGGCCAGAACTGTACTAAAATTAACCATCAATGGGTAGGACATTTATTTGGAGTTACCTAACTAGGAGATAACTTCTTCCTACTTCTCTGCTTCACCGTTGAAACTAAGCAGGTTTTGACCTGATAAAGCCCTCCCTTGCGACCTAAATCCTTATAGGTCAAGCCCTGGAGCCCACTGGCCGCGTGATCTGCTATAATGGAAACAATAAATAGGTGAGGGCCACATGATTTATAATTTTATTTTACTTTTTATCCTGTGCATTTCATCCAGTATTCATGCCAATGAGGTTGAATTAGCCGAGGCAGATGAGGAAGCAGTTGGAGAAGGCCTCCGGTATGCCGATCCAGATAACAATGATACAGAACACTCCATAGTTGACGATAGCCGGAGTGCAGATGAAGATAAAAAAGTAACCCTCTCCCCTATTGACGATGAGTATACCCCATACATTATGTCAAGGTTTGTTGGCACCTTTATTGGATTTGGCTTAGGTCATCTCATGCAAGGAAGGTGGCTCACAACAGGGTGGATCTATACAATCGCTGACTTAGCAACCCTACCTGTCATCTCTGACCCCTGGCCACTTTATGGCACGGACGATCATTACAGAAAGGGCCTAGCAGCCTACCTCCTCGTTAAAGCAGTAGAAATTTACGATGTCTGGTCTTATGACGACTCAAAAAAAACCGTCGCAGTAAAGCCTGTGAGCTTT
This sequence comes from Oligoflexales bacterium, assembly GCA_013215275.1. Classification (GTDB taxonomy): domain Bacteria; phylum Bdellovibrionota_B; class Oligoflexia; order Oligoflexales; family Bog-1112; genus JABSRF01. The sequence continues at coordinate 728 of JABSRF010000024.1, forward strand.
TTCCATGAACATAACAGACATTACGGTTTTGCCTTGTCCACGACGTTCTAAAGCACTGGGAGAGTTTGTGCATGATGGTTCGCTTAGAAATTGTACTGACCTTGCTCATTGGATGCACATGGCTTTGCGCATCTGCAGCTCGATCGGAGCCATGGTTAGGCTCACGCTACGCGCGAAACTGCGCAGGTTGTCATGCCCCTCAAAGAATCAACTTAAAGCCTATCGATAGGCGCTGCTCCCTTTCATGCCAAGGTTGTCATGTGAACCCAAACGGAGGAGGGCTCAGAAGCTTCTATGGCAAGTGGACCGGGAACCGCTGGCTGAAAAGCTGGCGTTCAGATATTCTAAAGCACGATCTAAATGTTGCCATTTACCCTAAACAAATTTATGCAAAAAAACGAAAAAAATGGCGAAAAGCCCCCAATAAATTAGTATTTGGTAAAGGGTTTCCTCTCGTTGAAACTCGTAGAGAGATGAATGAAGACCTTTACTACTGGCAATATGGTCGTTACCAAACCACTGCAAAGAACAAAAAACACTATCTTTACCAAGTTCCAGCTAAGGACCCTTGGCGTCAAATGCGTCTTTCAAAATGGGATGGTGGTGCAGACGTTCGTTGGTTTGCTGCTAACATGACCACTGAAAAAGATGAAGAGGAACCCCAGGAAAAATGGGTCAGTTTCCCAATGAATGTGGACCTAGGCATAAGATACCGGCCTCTATACCGCAAGATACACGTGGTTTGGGAGGGGCGTATGTTTGGCTCTCCAGCTGAGACTGCTACCTACGAAAACATGTTAAGGCAGACTTTCTTGAGGTCTTTTTATGTCATGTGGGATGATATTCCCTACAACATTTTCGTGATGGGTGGTTACTTCAGGCCACTTTTTGGAAATTATGATCCCTACCACTATGGCCTCGCACAGAAAATGTTCTCTTATACGCTACAAGGGAATGCACAAGCCTATAATATAGTTTATGAAGCCATAACAGTGGGAACTGCTCCTAATGTTCCTTATCTAAACGTCCATAAAATTGGCAAGCGAGTCGGTAGCCGCGATGACCGTACCGAGGGCTACGCTTTAAACCTTGGGTTTAGAGGGGTTCGCTATGGCCAATCACTAAACTACTCTTACTGGTCCACGGTCGATACTGCCACCGATACAAAGATTCAAATGCACTCCATCGGCGCCTTTTACCTCTGGGGGCCTGTTACCCTGAGCTACGAAGGTATGAGCTTTGCACGTGATATCCCAAATACAGACTTTCGCCAAGGTGGAGTTCATACAGTAGAAGCCTATTTTAAATTTTGGCGAGAATTTTATTGGCAGACAACGGCAGCTGCTGCAAATGTGAGTCAGGACCTCCTGCCAGGCAGCTCTAGCCAGTTTCGTACAGGGATCAAGGCATTTTTAATCCCTGGATTTGAAGTAGGTGTTCATTTGGAGCAGAACTCAAACACCATCGTGGACGAAGAAGCAGACACGGAAAGCACCGTCAGCAGTAGTGGGTGGGCAGCAAATATTCATGCATACTTCTAAGAGTAGATCCCGATCAAACGCCACCAGATAGGCCCGATACCAAGCCAAACCACCAAATTTAAAACACTTAGCACAGCACCTAGCCCCCACCAGGCTTGAATCCCCACATAATCAGCACCATAGTACACGGGCGCAGTTCCAGTGCCATAGTGAGTAAGCCCTGCACAAAGGTTAGAAAGAAAGGCAAAATTTAATGCAGCAAGCACGGGAGGGCAGCCCAACAAGATAGCAACCCCCACAAAGGCTCCGTACATAGTCGTTACATGGGCCGTGAGGCTAGCAAAAAAGTAATGACTATAGAAATAGACAAGGCTTAAGGAAACCAGAGCTGCATGCCAAGACATACCATGAATATGATTATGAACAAGGTCGCTAAACCATGCCATCATACCAAATTCAGCTAAATAGGTGCTCATCGTTAATAAGGTTGCAAGCCATATAAATGTGTTCCAACCGTTTTTCTCACTTAGTATATCATCCCAGTTGAGAACACCACTGATCAGCAATAAACTTAGGCCAATAAAGGCAGCAACTGTGGCATGAACAGAGAAGTAGTCACCTAAGATCCAAAGAGTGAGCAACAACAAGAACACACCGATCATGATCCATTCACTTTTTTGTAAAGGCCCCATATCTTTCAATTTACCGTGAGCAAATTCCTTTGCTCCAGGAGTTTTCTTCGTTTCTGGTGGATACAAAAAATAGATGACTAATGGTCCTAAAAGCAAACTGAGGAAACCAGGTAACATTGCTGCTTTTGCCCATAAAGTCCATGAAAGGTTTACATGGTGCTTTTCAGCAAAGCTTGCAATGAGGGGGTTAGCAGCCATTCCAGTCAAAAACATACTACTCGTAATACAGTTACACTGAAAGCATACTAGCATCAGAAAAGAACCAATCTTACGAGCAGTCCCCTTCTCTGGGGTGCTCTCATACTCTTTACTAAGGGAGGATACGATAGGATAAATGACTCCCGCCCCCCTTGCTGTATTGCTTGGAATAAATGGTGCTAAACACATTTCCGTCAACTGGAGACCATAAGCTAGTCCCAGAGTACTTTTACCTAAGAAATAAACAAAGCAATAGGCTATGCGAGAACCGAGTCCTGTCTTAATAAATCCTCTAGCTAACAGAAATGCGATAAGGATTAACCAAACTGTGTTGGAGGAGAAGCTTGTCAATGCTTGATTAACTGTTAGTGTTCCTGTCATGGTACAGACAGCAATTCCTGCAATTGCTAGACTACCCATGGGCAAAGGTTTAATAATAAGGCCTAAAATAATACTCAGAAAAATTGCAAATAAATGCCAAGCCCGAATATCAAGTCCACTGGGAGGAGGAATAAACCAAAACACTAAAAGGGTTGCAGAACATGCTAAAAAAGCTGGAATTTTAACCTCTGCATCGTGGGTCAATAAAAATCGCTTCACTTAATGAACTCTCCTTCTAATTCACCAGACGAAGAACTTATAAAAAGAGGGGTACCCAAACAAGAGTTATTTACACCATATCCGACAAATACAAGCTTTAACCTATAAAAGATTGCTTCACGACCTCGATTTTGATAAGAACAACTCATCAATTGCCACGTGATTCTTAAGAACCAATGAGGAATAATTCATGAGCTTCAAAGTTCGAAATTCATTGCTTCTATTTGTTTTATTGACAGTAACAAAGACTGCTCTATCCCTCCCTTGCCCAAGCTCCAACCCAAGATATAAAGATGCAATCATTCAATTGAGTGACTTCAAAAATAGGGTGGATGTGGATCAAACTTGTAATGATCTGTTTAAACAACTTGCAACATTGTCTGGGGATGCAGGAGGGGGCTTGTTTTTTGGTCCACCTGTGAGTCCAAATGGAGCAGAGCTAAGTTTATTCGAGTTAACATTGCTTACACGATTTAGTGATGCTGTGGTGGGTAGGATTCGATCAATTGTAAATTCGTTAATCTTACGTCCTCAATGTTTAAAGGAAGACAAGCTTTCTGTACTTCAGTCACTGTCTTCGATCACCCAGGAAGTCACCTCTATAAGTGCCGCATATTCAGGACCTTACGGAGTCCCAGTGGCTATTGGTGGGGCCAGTATTGCAGGAATTCTCCAAGGAATTGACCTTATCATCAAAAAGCAAAATTATGGGTACCGATTTGACAAGCTAGAGTACCGCGATCTTTTTGCAACCAACCTTTGCTCTTACCATGATATTAAGACAGAAATTGTCGATCTTTTAGCACCCGAGTTTAGAGTAGAAACTTATGATACCCTCGTAGAGGAGTTAGAGTCCCTTCAAGAAGAGCTGGTTCGTGATTATCCGTTATGCAACAAATACCAAATTGTTAGTGACTATCAATCATCAGCAGAACTTCCCATAGATTCTATTAGAAAAAAAATTGGAGATCTAAAATCTGATACAGACTTTCAATTTCCATGGAATTCTTGTGTCACGACAGCAGATATTATTCATAGTGAAACTTCTGAACTAGCAAAGCTCGTAGCGCGCCTACCTGGGGATGAAGAGGTCGATATGGAGTATGTGAGAACTCTGTTTGCCTTTGCCAAGTCACCACAAGGAGTCCTCCTGCCTGGACAGTGCTGGCTGACGGAGAAAGACGAGCTCATTGAAACCAATATGAGGAATCAAAACCTCATTAGCGAAATCACAAACGGCATCAATAAAGCTTACGACAAAAAACTCACCGAGTTAGAAAATGCAGCTGAATCAACTCCAACTATAAACAAGGATAATAGAAATCCAGTTATTTGGTTAAAATCAACGATTGAAAGGCTCGATTGGGCAAAGGAGGAGCGCAAGAAGCTTTATGCACTCGTCGGAGATCAGTCTTTTGGAGCAAGAAAAGAAATCAGTGACTTTAAAAAATTCTTTGACAACCGACTATTTAAAGACTTAGCACCAAAATTTCTGAAGTGGTATGTCAAGGAAGCTGATAAATATATTGGAGAGTATGAAAAACAGCTGAAGAAATATACAAAAGAGCTGCGTCGTTCATACTCGGATATACTTTCCTCTAAAAATAGGTTAGCAGATATGATTATAGAGGCTCAAAATTACCCTGAAAACATAGGCCTCCATATTTCACTGTATAGTTATGTTGAAAAGCTAATTAACTCTCTGAGTGGTGCCTACCTTTCAAGTCAGACTGTGAGCCAATATAAAGAGTATTTTTCAAAAGCAGGCAGTCATTCTAAAGAATTGGCAAAGCTCTGGTCAGGCAGAAAGCTCAGCAAAGTTGACGCTAAACTCAGCGATGAAATTGATGAAATCGAGGTCTATGCCACGTACCTTGACTGGTGTCATGAAAAAGGAATCATACAAGCAGATGCTCTCAAGGAATTAATCGAGAAAATCAGGAATTATAGGCGAAGTTAGCATCTAAGAACCCAAGACCCTAGATACAGGGAGTCCAAAAATTGCCAACAAGTCCTGCAACAATTCCCTATATGTAAACTTATTTCTAATCTCTTTACTTAACTTGACAGGCAGAGTTTTCACAAATTTTGGTTTTTCTTTTTTTTCTCTGCGCAAATAGTCTTTATAGTAACCATTAAAGCAGTCTTGTTTTGGCCTAATATCATAGAAGGAAACTAGCCCAAGATCATGTATGGTAATAATCCCATTTATAAACCGCCTCACATCTTGCTTATCCCTGACTAGATGGAATGGCTCACAGTGGGAGAAATCTCGCTCGATTTTCAAACCTCTTTGGATTTCTACTGGTAGTTTTTTTCTCATGATATTGAGATACTCATTTGCGGGATATAGCGCTGGAAGTCCCATTTCTGAGCGACTATCAAGCAACTCGCTATTATGGTCTAACTCTCCCCAAGGGTCTGCTATATAAGCTTCATCGCCCCATGTTTTATAGTCTGCTAATGAACTATTCTGTTGCCTATTAACAAGGACAAAAACATGACGGAATTTCTTTAAACACACTACTTCAATTCTATTTACTTCAGGATACCTATCAGCCTTTGACCAGATATTATGGAGTAGCAATAGCGCTTCCTCCGCACAGACTCCAGCTCTTGCAGCTTTTGCCGCCCCTACCCTCTCCATCAAATGATCAAAGGTTCCACCCAAAGCAAATTCCATTTCACTTGACCTTAAGCGCACCCACCCTTGCTCAGTTTTGATGTTTTTATATTCGTGTCTAGCCATATCTGAAGCATCGTAGGCTTCTCCATCCGTCCTGCTCATGTCTGAATAGCTAGTCCATGAACCTAATATCAAATCTCTTTTAACTTCTAAGATTGCTTTCTCAAGCTTTGTGACCATATGATCCGTAGCATATAAGCCATTTGAGCTTATAAAAAGAGCCAAGGTCATCAGAACCAATTGTTTGAAATTATTCCACATTCTATTCCGTTCCAGCAATCTATCGATAGGGTATAATTTTTATGCCCAATAATTTTTGGTAGCAATATCGATTTCCAGACTAGAATTCAAGGAATATATGCGAGGCTATTTAAATAATAATATTTGGATTTGAGGTTAGAAACTCTAACCTGGTATTAAAATATCCTTTAGCAGGCTCTCATTTTTCGCCTATTTACTAAAAAACTTTTGATTAAGCAGCTCTTGAAATTCTTCTTTTACAAAAGGTTTGGTAACCATAAGGTCTGGATGAAAGACTTTTTGTATGTTTAGGGTTTCTGCTTGATCGTAATAACCACTCATCAGAATATAAGGAATTTTGGGGTCGATTTGTTTTACCTTTTGCAACAATTCGAGCCCATCAAGCTTCGGCATTCTGATATCAGAAACAATTAAGTCAGGCTTATGTAGTTGGTATTTTTCGAACGCCACCTCACCATTTTCGGCTTCAATAAACTCATACCCTAAATCAGAAATGACCATCTGTACCAGGTACCTGATATCCTCATCATCATCAGCGACTAGAATTTTTAAATTATTCGAGTCGATAGGCCTGGTATGACGTCCTTTAAATGCATGGGGCAATTTGATAACGAAGCTTGTGCCCTCTCCCTCTCTACTATTTATGGAAATCTTGCCTTGGTGTAAATCTGTGAACTGCTTGACGATGAACAAGCCTAATCCAACACCAAGTTCCTTGGCAATGGCTTGATCTCCTTGAGAGTATTTTTCAAAAAGATTGTTTATCTTATCTTGAGGAATCCCCCTGCCTTCGTCTCTAACACTGATACAAGCGTAGTCTATGCCATCAATTGTTTCAAGGCATACAGAATAGTGTATCTTTTTCTTACGAGGGGTAAATTTTATTGCATTCCCAGTTAGGTTTTCAATAACTTGTTGAATCTTTTTTTGATCTATTGGAGCGGTAATTTCTTCTAATTCACCACAAACAAGCTGGATTTCTTTTGAATTTGCCAGAAACTGGTTATTTTGAACAGTTAAGGATAAGAACTTTGGAAGATAGACGTCCTCCACTTGGATTTGACTTGCACCCTTGCTTTTACCAACCTCTAACAAGCTCTGCACCAGCATATTGGATCTTTTTACGTTGTTCTTGATCCTCTTTACAAATTCAATGTACTTGTTTTTTCCGCCACGGGTGTCTGTGTTTTCTGCAAGTGAAAGCATGTAGTCACAGCAAACACTAATGATGCCAAGAGGATTGCGAATATCATGGCTAAGAATTCCGATAAACTCATCCTTTTGATCTATTTTTTCCTCTAGGTTCTGCTTGTCTAACTTTAAGCGTTGAAAACTCTCCAATAGGTTCTGATTGCCATGATCTATTTCTAAATATCCTCTGAGTTCAGAGTCATTCCTGAAAATGGCAACTTTTCCCTGAGAAGCTTCCTGCTCAAATAGCTGCTCGAGCTCTGTATCGACTCCGATGGAGATGCACGTATTCAGATTTTCGAAAGCCTTATCTAAGCTCTTGTGTTTGTTAAGTCTCTGCAACAAGTCACTAGCTTTAACCGAGAGTACTTCATTCTTTGATCGTTCATAAAAAACATGATGTGGCTTGCATAAATCTATTTTTGCCTCGATGGTCTGGAGGGTATCGTTTTTATCGACTCTGATGAAGTCAAATCTAAATAAGTCCGAACATTCAGAGGGTTTCATGGCGCACCTTTACTAGGTTTTACAATTCGCTTCTAAAGGTTCGGAACATTAGCGAATAATTTGAGAGAAGTGCGTCAAACAAGGTGGAAAGGGGAAGCAAGTACCAAACATATCAACACCTTAAGATCACACAGAAGATTGAAAAATGAGCATATGGTTATTTACTGGCATCGAGATACTTTCTTGATGGGAAAGATTATGGCTAGTAGCTGCTTCTATGACATCTTTGGCATCTCTAATCCCCCAATTTGGATAACGGCTTCGTAAGGATTGATCAAAGGCGAGATTACTGGGTGCTTCTTCAGTAGCCAATGAAAAATAGGGCCCATAGGTAATCAGGTACCCCCCTTTACTAAGGCAGCTTGATGAATTCTTCATTAAACCTAAGGTCGCCTCCCAAGGTGAGATATGAATCATATTCACACAAAGAACCAAATCAACCTGGAATTCTTCCGAAAACCCTTGCCTAGCATCCAGTAAAACAGGCTTTTTCAGGTTCTTAGGCTTGTGCTCGATCTGCTCATATTGACTCATAACCTCAGGGTTCACATCTGAGGGAATCCAAGAAACTTCGGGAAATCTGCTTGCTAAATACTCTACATGCTGCAAAGTTCCACTCGCTATTTCTAAGACCGACTTTGGTCCGTTTAAATACTTCGCTAAGACATCTCCGATTGGAGTTTTATTACGCTCTGCTGCAGCTGATATACTCCGTACCATGCTTGTTCACCTTATAAGGAATCGAGAAAGCTGACGTTCAATATGTTAAGAATCTTTTTTAGCGTCTACCAAATACTACTATCACTATGCCAACGATAGATACTTGTGTAGGTGTCAGTAAAAAACTTCACCGAAGACTTACCATGGGCTTTAATATCACCAAAAAACGACTCTTTACTGCCACCAAAGGAAAAAAATGCCATGGGCGCCGGAACCCCTATATTAATACCAATCATGCTAGGGTCCACCTGCGACGTGAACGCTCTTGCCTTACCTCCTGAGTTAGTAAATAGGGTGCAGGTATTTGCATAGGGGATGCTATTGATCCATTCAATGGCTTCTTCCAAGCTCCGAACCTTGCTAACGAGAATCACAGGCCCAAAGACCTCTTCCCGAGCAATCTCCATGGTCTTACCAATACCTGCTAATACACTAGGACGCAAAAAATAACCGGGAAGGTCGTCAACACCTTCGCGACCGTCGGCCAAAATCTCGGCACCTTCTGAAACCGCACGCTCAATTAAGCCTGCAACCCGATCCTTAGCCTTTTGCGAGATCAAGGGCCCCATGTTTGTTTTTTCATCAAGGCCGTCACCAGTCACCATAGTTTCAACTAATTTAACAGCTCCATCCTTGAATTTTTCGTAGGCCTCATCGCCAACACAAAGAACTAATGAACCAGCTAAGCAACGCTCTCCAGCACATCCGGTGATCGACTCAACAGCAGTCGCAACAGACTTTTTTTCTAAATCACCATGCATCGCATCTGGTAACACGACCATGACATTTTTTGCCCCACCGAGCGCTTGAACTCGTTTACCTTCATGACAGGCTGTTTGATAAATATGCTTGGCAACAGGAGTAGAGCCAACGAAAGACACTCCTCTCACCTGAGGGTGAGTGCAAAGTGCATTTGCTACTTCTTTGCCTCCATGAACTAAGTTTACGACCCCTTTTGGAAAGCCAATTTCTTCGATCAACTCGAACATATGAATTGAGGTCAAAGGAACCCTTTCACTAGCCTTTAAAACATAGGTATTTCCGCAAGCTACCGCAAATGGCCACAACCAAAAAGGGATCATAGCTGGAAAATTAAAAGGTGCAATGCATGCAAAGACTCCCATTGGCCTATTAACCGTAGCACAGTCGATACCACTCCCAATATCTTCGAAGTTTTCACCCATCATGAGAGTCGGAATACCACAAGCTGTCTCTACCATTTGAATTGCACGCCTCACCTCTCCCTTCGACTCTGCAAGGGTTTTTCCATGCTCACTGGTGATCAAACGACTCAGATCTTCGCTATGCTTTTCCAGGTGAGATTTCAATGCAAAAAAATACTGAACTCGATCCTGAGCAGGAACTCTTTTCCAAGAGTCGAAAGCCTTTGCTGCAGCTTTGACAGCTGCATTCACATCCTCGCTCGTGCCTAAAGGAGTTGAGGCAAGCAACTGCATATTTGCGGGGTTTTCCACGTCAACCGAGTCTTGTCCATGGGACTCCACCCACTCTCCATCAATGAAATTTTTCAGCAAACTCGTCATATTTTTAATTGGCTCCTACCTTCAGACTGCATCAAAATAAAAAATGAAACTCAGACCATATAGTATAGCGGCGTATACCCAAAGGCTAGACCTTTAAAAAGGTTTCATGCACCGAGAGAAGAGTGTATTAATGTGAGGACAATAGTAAGGCTATCATTGCATGGCTAGCAAATAAAACCATAAAAATATGGGACAATAGACTCTTGAACTTAATGAAACTTTTTTCCGCATTTATGTTTAGCATCATGGTATCTTGTGCAAGCACAGAGCCACTTAAGAACTATGGAATCCAAGCTGATTATCAAGCATTTATACCCGCACGCATTGCCGTGTTTTCATGCCAGGCTTGGCCTATTAATGCTCGGTTTTCAGGGCAGGTCCCAGTGAATATCAAAGATGCAGAGCTAGATGCCATTTGCACTCAGTTTGACAAGTTTGTCCTTTCTAGTTTTTCCAATCAACCTTTTATGAAAGGTTTTACCCCTAAGCTCATCAAGGCTCTTTTAGCCAAGGCAGAGAAGGAGCACTTACTAAACGAAGTCCCCCAAATATGGAGCCATGACCCTAAAGAATGCCCAGAGTGTAAAAACTCCTTAACGACCTATAAGCGCTCAGTATCATCAAATATAAAGTGGCAGCAATGGCTCAATACGCTCAGCGGTTATACCCGCTATTCTGATGCTGCCTTATTTCCCATGGTCGTCTCTGCGTTTGAACATCAATTTAATGACCGAGGGCTGCTTGTATCAGAACGTGTCTTAGAACTCAACTTACTACTTGTGGATTCGAATAATGCGCAACTGCAGTGGATTGGCCAGCGGAAAGCTGCCATGCGTGCACAAAAGCTGCAAAATCCCGGTGACAAATCCCAGTACCCCAGCTACCCAACTTGGGAGCAGCTATACAAGAGGGTGTTTACCGAGGATATGTGGCAGAGCTTTCCTGGACGCCAACAATAATAGCTCAAAAAAGGGAGGGACTTTGTGGTCGACCTGAGAACCCCAAGCGATGTTTTAATGGAAAAACGTAAGGAAGTGATGCTCGGAGGTGGAGCCGATAAAATTGCCTCTCAGCATAAACGAGGAAAATTAACTGCTAGAGAAAGGATTGACCTACTCTTAGACGCAGGAAGCTTTGTGGAGACCGATGCATTCGTGACCCATGATTGCAATGACTTTGGCATGGAAGAGTCAAAAGTCCTTGGTGATGGGGTGGTCACCGGATGGGGAACGGTTAATGGCCGTATGATCTATGTTTTCTCCCAAGATTTCACGGTTTTTGGTGGTAGCCTGTCTCACGCTTTCGCTCAAAAAATATGCAAAATCATGAAGTTAGCCCTACAAAAAGGAGACCCCCTGATAGGTTTAAATGACTCGGGAGGAGCACGAATCCATGAGGGGGTGGCGAGTTTAGGTGGGTATGCTGATATTTTTTACCTGAATGTGCAAGCTAGTGGCGTCATTCCGCAGTTGTCCCTTGTCTTAGGGCCCTGTGCAGGTGGTGCTGTCTACTCTCCGGCAATTACCGACTTCACCTTTATGGTTGAAGATACTAGCCATATGTTTATCACCGGGCCTGATGTCATCAAAGCCGTCACAGGTGAAGAAGTGACATTTGAGGACCTAGGAGGAGCCCAAACTCACAGTGCTACGAGTGGGGTTATTGACTTAAGCTTTGCCAGTGAAGCAGATTCCATCGAAGCCGTGAAAAAATGGCTCAGTTACATTCCATCAAATAACCTTGAAGAGCCACCCAGCTACCCAAGTCCAGAACAAATGGACAACCCTCAGGTTCATAGCTTACTCGAAGAAAACAGGGATAAAATTTCAAGCATCGTCCCTGACAATCCAAACTTGCCTTACTCGATGACCGAGGTCATTGAGTGTGTTGTGGACCCCAACTCTTTTTGGGAACTTAAGCCAAATTACGCTCAGAATATCGTCATAGGCTTTGCACGCTTAGGAGGTCATAGCGTTGGGGTGGTCGGTAACAATCCGAACCACATAGCTGGAGTCCTAGATATCAACGCCTCCATAAAGGCGTCTCGATTTGTTAGGTTTTGCGACGCTTTTAACATTCCCTTGATCACCTTCGTGGATGTTCCGGGCTTTCTACCCGGCACTGAACAAGAAAAAGGTGGCATCATTAAGCACGGCGCTAAGCTTCTTTATGCTTATTGTGAAGCAACGGTTCCCAAGCTGACCGTGATTACGCGTAAGGCCTATGGTGGCGCCTACGATGTCATGAACAGCAAGCATATTGGAGCTGATTTAAACCTCGCTTGGCCTGCAGCTGAAATTGCTGTTATGGGAGCTGCAGGTGCCTGCAATATCATTTTCCGCAAGGAAATTAAAAAAGCAGATGACCCAGAACTTGAACGACAAAAACACACGCAGTCCTACTCTGAAAAGTTTGCCAACCCCTACGTTGCTGCATCCAAGGGTTACATTGATGCCGTCATTTTACCGGCGGAGACACGCTCCTACCTTCTCAATGGATTAAAAGCATCCTTAGGAAAGCGAGTTAATACACCTAAACGCAAACATGGAAACATACCCCTTTAACTTAAGGGATCCTCTTAGGAGTTTTTATGTCCTCTTTATCAACGGGAAAACCGCTGTTTAAGCGTGTGCTGATAGCAAACCGTGGCGAGATAGCAGTAAGGGTCATTCGGACCTTAAAAGAAATGGGGATAGAAAGTGTCGCAATTTATTCTCAGCAAGATAAGCATAGTATGCATTGCGGCCTCGCCAATTATTCCTTTCCATTATCAGGAAACACGTCTGCAGAAACCTATTTAAATATCGAGCAGATCATCCGTGCAGCAAAAGAAACCGAAGCTGATGCCATTCACCCTGCTTATGGGTTCCTTTCAGAAAACTCTGATTTTAGCAGGGCTTGTGAGCAAGCTGGAATCACTTTTATTGGGCCTAGCGCAGACTCAATGGAGTTGATGGGAAACAAGATAAAAGCGAAGGAACTCATGATAAAAAATGACGTTCCGGTCGTGCCTGGTTCACAGGGCGCCTTAAACTCTTATGAAGAGCTTAAAGAGGTTATTTCCAAAATAGGCCTGCCCGTGATCCTTAAAGCTGCAGCTGGAGGAGGCGGACGAGGGATGCGGATCGTCCGAAAAATGGAGGATCTGAATCCATCATTTGATGCATGCCAACGTGAGGCGTTAAGCTACTTTGCAAGCGACAAAGTCTTTTGCGAACGCTACGTTGAAAACCCAAGGCACATAGAGATCCAAGTCCTATTCGACAAGCATGGAAATGGGGTCCATCTTTTTGAGAGGGACTGCTCCATCCAAAGGCGTCATCAGAAGTTGTTTGAAGAGGCTCCTAGTGCTTTTCTTAACAGTGAACAAAGAGCACTTCTTGGAAGCTTGGCAGTGAAAGCTGCTAAAGCTGCCAACTACTCGGGCGCTGGAACAGTAGAGTTTATTTGCGAAAGTCCTGAGACAGCCTACTTCATGGAAATGAACACCCGCATACAGGTAGAGCACCCCGTTACCGAAGCAATAACGGGCGTAGACCTAATTCGCGAACAGGTTGAGGTAGCTGCCGGTAAAAAGCTCAGTATGGAGCAAGGTGACATTCATATAAACGGTTGGAGTATGGAGGCAAGGATCAACGCTGAAGATCCCAGTGCAGGCTTTCTTCCCACCCCAGGCTTGATAAAAAATTGCCAGTTTCCTCTTGGGCCTTTTGTCAGGGTAGATACTCATATATACCCTGGCTATCGAATTCCCCCTGACTACGACTCCATGATCGCCAAAGTTATTGTTTGGGGCAGAACTCGCGAGGAGGCACGTACCCGCCTACTTAGGAGCTTAAATGAGTTTTCTATAGAAGGCATCACGACCACTATCCCTTTTCAAGAGGCCTTGCTAAATCATAAACAGTTTATTGAAGCAGGATTTGATACCGGGTTTTATGAGCTTGAATCTGATTATTTCTCAGAGACCCTCAACCAAGTAGGAGCTGAGGCTGAAGCCGACGCTGCAATCGCCGCTCTGGTATGCTTCCAGAACCACATCCAGGACAAGAGTGGAAGCACCAATGCAGGCGAACTGATTGGCCCCCTCTCCCAGTGGAAACGCACAGCACTATTAAGCAATAAAGACAAGAGGTTAAACCGATGAAACAGTGGTCAATCAAGTTTAAAGGTGACAAGAAAATAAAAGCTGGTCTGGTTCCTCCACTGGCTCCAGGGGTCGCTTCTTGGGCTTCATTAAATGACGAGCCCATCCGCATTCGCTGGGAGCCCAAATTAAAAACGATCTTTATTGGTAAAGAGGGGCAAACCTTTGAGAGGGTTGTAAAAATCCGGTCTAGCCAGTGTGAGCATCTACCGGCTGAGCTTCTTGCTAACACCCGTATAAGCTTCGGAAATAACGAGAGCATGAGCTATGAAGCTCAGATTAGCCCTGTTGGTAAAGAAACCCTGTTTCGCCAGAAAGCTTTAAGCCAGAAAGGAATCAACATAAAGGCACCCATGACGGGCAAGGTGATAAAGGTTTGCAAAACCCTGGGTTCATCGGTTAAAAAGGGTGATGTTGTTGCTATTATCGAAGCCATGAAGATGGAAAACAATATTCAAGCCCAGCATAATGGTACGCTCGAATCTATCAGCATCAAAGAAGGTGAAACAATTCAGGTTGGGTCCCCAATCGCAGTTGTCAAACAAGACTGATCCTCTGTTACAAGAACTACCATGACTGAAAAGCCTATTAAATCATTTCCAGATAAAATATCGAGTGTCTTTGGAATCGGACTTATTCCAAAGGCCCCAGGCACTTGGGGCTCAATCCCAGGCTTGCCTTGTGCTTGGCTAGGACACCAAATTTGCGCGTACGCCGTTGGCTCCCCCCAAGGAAAACCATTAAGCATATTTGCTGGAGCAATTGCACTCGTGTTGCTTGCACTTCTGTCTTGGGGGGGAACTTGGTGTATTGCAAAGACTGAGGCATCCTGGAATTCTCACGATGACAAAAGCATAGTGGTGGATGAGGTTTTGGGCCAAATGGTAGCAAGCATATGGTTTCCTTATAGTTTTTCAATGATGCTATCCACCTTTATACTCTTTCGTGCTTTTGATATTTTCAAACCTGGACCGATTGGTTGGGTCGATAAAAATGTTGAAACTCCCTTTGGAACCCTACTGGATGACCTGATCGCAGGGCTTTTTGCAGCCCTAGTCTATGGATTCATAAGGACATTTTTTTACTAGATAGGAGCCTAGACTTGCCAAAATTATGGAAAGCAGTAATATGCCTTGTCTAAAAGCGTCATAGCTCTTAGCCAGGGCGCCTAACCGGAGTCGGCTGTAAAAGATCCCCTACTGAATCACAAGCTAAGAGCTTTGTTTTACAGGACCGATCAATCGTGGAGCAGCTCCACTTTGAGGATATTTTACAACTGATTCTAGTCGGTTAGAATCAATTATCTTCGTAATCAACGATCCTTAGGAGGACAGACTTTGACTGAGACAACTTTTTCTATCATCAAACCAGATGCAACAAAGCGCAACCTAATCGGCAAGATTGTAGCCAGATTTGAAGAAGAAGGCCTTACAATCGCAGCTATGAAAATGAAAAAGCTGTCAAAAGAAGAGGCCGAAGGCTTCTACGCTGAGCACAAGGAACGCCCATTTTTCGGAGAGCTAGTTGAGTTTATGTGTTCCCATCCTGTCGTGCTTATGGCTCTTAAGGGCGAAAACGCAGTTAAGAAAAACCGCGACATTATGGGCGCTACGAACCCAGCAGACGCTGCTGAAGGAACTATCCGCAAGCTTTTTGCCCAAAGCGTTGGCGAAAACAGCGTTCATGGCTCTGACTCTCTAGAGTCAGCCAAAAGGGAATTAAGCTACTTCTTTCCCGGAATCGAATTATTTTAATTAACCAAAAAACTTAGATAGGCGGACTGAGACCTATGAAAGACCTGGTCAAAAAGCTAGCAGATGAATTAACCTTAAACGTAGTTCACGCTCAAAATACGATCAACTTACTCTTCGAAGAAGACTGCACCATTCCCTTCGTTGCCAGATACCGAAAAGAAGTCACTGGCTCCATGGACGAGGTGAAACTAAGGGACTTACGTGATCGCTATCACTATATGATGGAGCTTGAGTCCATCAAGGCTAGATACCTAAAAGTGGTTGAGGAGCATTGTAAAAACAAACCTGAACTAGTAGAAAAACTTCCAGATCTGCGCCTACGCTTTCAGGCATGTAAGACGAAACAGGAACTAGAAGACTTGTACCTTCCCTTCAAACCTAAGAGGCGCACCAGAGCCCAGGTTGCCAAGGAGAAGGGTCTTGAGCCTTTACTCAATAGTATCCTAGACCAACGTGCCAGCCTGGTCGATCTTTTAGGTCTTGCTAAAGATTTCGTGACTCCTGATGAGAAAAAAGCTGGAGAAGATGCACTAGATGCTAAGCTCCATGTGAATACCCCTGAGGAGGCTCTTTCTGGAGCAGGTGATATCCTCGCTGAAAAAATTCACGAAAATGCCACCTATCGTAGTTATGTCCGTAAAGTTAGTAATGAAACTGGAGTCATCGTATCGAAAAAGGTCGATGCTCCAGCCAGTGCTAGCGCTGCAGCTGGTGACATTAAGAAGAAAAAAACAAATCCTGGAAAATACGAAAATTACTTCGACTACCGCGAACCAATCCACTCTGCGGCATCCCATAGAATTATGGCTGTGAGACGTGGCGAGGCAGAAAAAGTTCTGAAGCTAAATATCGAAGTGGATAGTGAGCTTATCGTAAACGAACTCACTACAAAAATATTTGAAGACCAAGAAACCACGAAGGAAGTGAGAGAGTGGATCACTGGCATCGTCCATGACTCATACAGACGCTTAATCGCACCTTCCATTGAAACTGAAATTAGGCTTCAGCTCAAGACTAGAGCAGAAGAAGAAGCCATTAAAGTTTTCTCAACCAACCTTGAGAACTTGCTTTTATTGCCGCCAATCCCCGGCAAGACGGTGATGGGTGTTGACCCAGGACTTCGCACAGGCTCCAAACTAGCGATTGTTTCGGATACCGGCAAATTGCTAGATCATAGCACCGTTTATCCTATCCCTAACAAGATGGACGCTGATAAAACGTTTGAAGCTCTAAAGACCATGTTAGACCTGATGCAAAAGCACAATGTAGGTTTCGTTGCTATTGGTAATGGTACCGGTAGTAGGGAAATCGACCAACTTGTGATCAAACTTATTAAAGAGCACGAACTAGACATCAAGCGCTTAGTGGTTAACGAAGCTGGCGCTAGTGTTTACTCAACTGACGATATTGCAAGGGAAGAATTCCCTGACCTAGACCCAACCATTCGTAGTGCCATCAGCATTGCAAGAAGGCTTCAAGACCCTCTAGCAGAGCTTGTAAAGGTTGATCCTAGGTCTATTGGAGTAGGGCAGTACCAACATGACTGTAACGTGACCAAGTTGAACAACTCTCTAAAAGAGACTGTTGAAAGCTGTGTAAACCGGGTCGGTGTCAACGTCAATACTGCCTCTTACAAGCTCCTTAGCTATGTGTCAGGTATTGGCAATGCACTTGCTCGTAACATAATAAATTACCGAGACCAAAATGGTGCCTTCACATCCCGTAGAAACATCAAAGAAGTCTCAGGGTTTGGGCCAAAGGCTTTTGAACAAGCTGCAGGTTTCCTAAGGGTCATAGGCTCTGAAAACCCTCTTGATAACTCCTCTGTTCACCCTGAGAGTTATCCAATTGTTGAGAAGATTGCTCAGGATTTACAGATGCCTGTTAGCGATTTAATCGGCAAAAAAGAGACCATTGATACCATCTCTCTAGAGAAGTATGTCGATGATGCGATCGGTATGCCGACCCTTCTTGATATTTCAGGTGAACTTCTTAAGCCAGGACGTGACCCACGTGAAGACGGTTCGCGACTTACCTTTTCTGAAAATGTTGCGACCATTGAAGATTTGAAAATCGGGATGAAGCTTAAGGGCACTGTATCAAACGTTACAAATTTTGGTGCTTTCGTCGATATCGGGGTGCATCAAGACGGACTTGTTCACATTAGTGAACTCTCCTCAACGTTTGTAAAAGATCCTGCAAATGTCGTTTCTGTTGGTGATGTCCTTGATGTTTATGTCCTTGATGTGGATGTAAACCGCAAGAGAATCAGCCTGAGTTGTAAGCAGCCGACTCAGAGCAATGCACAGCAAACTCAATCTAGACCTCGACGCGAGCAAGCGAATGGCAAAGCCTCCGGTCAAAGGCCTCCTGCTAACAGAGGCCCTAAGCAGGGAGATCGCCGTCCACCTAACAAACGTCCAGGCAAAGGCCCAGCTCGTAGTCCTAAGCACTTCTCTATGGACGACCTCCTGAATAAGTTCAACTCACGTTCTTAGTTCCTGAGTCTCTAAAATATTGCTAACAGGCATGCTTCTGAAGAGATCGCCCAACCCTGCTTCGCAGGGGCGATGACAGGCGATGGCTTCGCAGCATGACTGGCTTTAGCAGATGACCAGCGGCTCCGCAGCGATCTTAGCCAGCTAATCTCAAAAAAATCAATAAAATCCGGGCTTGCTAAAACCATGACAGGCACTCGACCTACTATGTTTTTTTGATAAACTATTCATTTAATCTTCATTATGATTGGAGACAATGAGCATGAGCGAGCAGAATGAACCGGTAGTCCTAGGAGTGATCGGCGGATCGGGCCTCTATAAAATGGACCAAGCCAAAATTGTAAAAGAGCATGAGATTTGTACACCATTTGGGAAGCCTTCTGACCTCGTCGTAGAGACTGAGATCGGAGGAAAAAAGGTGTTCTTTCTCCCTCGGCATGGAAAAGGTCACTCCATAAGCCCCACAGAGATACCTTTTAGAGCCAATATCGCAGCTATGAAGCAGTGTGGTGTCAGTCACCTCCTTGCCATCTCAGCTGTGGGTATTATGCGTGAAGACATAAGCCCAGGGGACATGATCCTTCCTGATCAAATCATTGATGTGACGAAGGGAATGCGCAGTCCAAGCTTTTTTGGAAAAGGGGCCGTAGGACACGTCTTATTTGCAGACCCTTTTTGCAGCCAATTTAGAGAGTTATGCTTCGGAGCTGCTAGCGCCAAAGCAAAAAAGGTCCATGATAGTGGCACCTATATTTGTGTGGAAGGCCCGCGCTTCAGCTCTCGCGCCGAGTCTCACTACTTTCGACGTACCATGGAGCCTAGCTGCATTGGAATGACCGCACACCCAGAGGCTCCATTGGCCAAGGAAGCTGAGCTTTCATATGCGTTGTTGGGACTTGCTACGGACTATGATTGTTGGCACGAGACTGAGGAAGATGTCACCGTAGAAGCCGTGTTACAGGTTCTTAAAAACAATGCTAAAACTGCAAATGAGATTGTGGTAGAGCTAACAAAGAGTCTACCAAATGAGATGCCTCGTCCCCTCAAAGGCACCATGAGCTCCATGCTGGTGACGAATCGGGATATGATCCCGATAGAAACGAAGAGAAACCTGGAATACCTTTATGGTGATATGTTCAAAGCCTAATGACCAAGAGTTTACCCCATTTGGAAGGATTAGCCTTCCCATCTATTATGAGGATACCGACTTCACCGGTTATGTCTTTCATGCAAACTTTTTAAAGTACTTTGATCGGGCTCGGGAAGAAGCAATCGGCCTCCAGTTTATCAAGGAGCTTTATCAGGCCGGCAAGCACTTTGTCGTCAAAAAGGCTGAAATCGACTACCTACGCCCAGTTAAGCATGGCGATACCCTGGTGATTGAGTCGCAAGTTAAATATAGCGACTCTCCCCTTGTCATTTTTCGCCATGAAGCATATGTATTGAGCTCTCAAGTTGATCAAAAAGGCTTTATAGCAGTAAAAGGTCAGATTGAGTTGGTTAGCATCGACTCAAAGGGGCGCCCTAGGCGGCTACCAAAAGAAGTTCAATCGCACTTTAGTTCTAAAACAGGCAACAACTCTGGGGTTTCCGATGGGAAATACGATAAATATTAATGATTACAAAAAGAAAGAAAAGAAACCTGATTGCAAAGATGAGATGATTCAGGGCCTGATCCACAACAAATCCCTTAGAATTGCCATTTGCCGGGTCACCGATACCGTTAAAACAGCTCAAAGCTTACATAAGCTTGACCCTGTCACGACCATAGCACTGGGACGGGCACTTGCATCTTGTGCAGTGATGGGCTCGACATTGAAACGTGAAGACGCTTACGTACAGTGCCATTTTAAAGCAGATGGTGCTTACATTTCGAATATTTTAGCGGAATACATCCAGCCAGGTAGCCTTCGTGGCTTTGTAAACCCTGCTCAAATAGGCCCCCTGATAAAGTCTGCAGACAGCGCTCCTCAGAGTGTGGGTGAAGCAGTAGGAAATCAAGGAACCCTATCGGTTAAAACTGGACATAAAAGCGCTAGCAATCCATACACCGCAATTTGTAAGCTACAATCCGTTGAAATTGCTGAAGATATCGCTCACTACTACCTAGAGTCGGAGCAGTGCCCCACTATCTTAGGTGCAGGGGTCCACTTATCAAAGTCTGGTGAGGTTTTAGGCGCAGGTGCAATCTTAATCCAAAAGATAGCAGGAGATGAGGACATTGATGAAGAAATCCTTGAGCATTACGAGCAGCAGGTTAGTGACAACTTACACATTTCCGAAAAGCTTGCAAAGGGAGAGTCACTCCATAAAATTTTATCCGATATCTCGATCGTGGGGAGCCCGGAGCCAAATATGCAAGCCCAACCTCTTGGTTTCAACTGCTTCTGTAGTCACCAACGTATGGCCATGGCACTCATATCCTTGGGAGAAGAGGAGCTTAGAAGGACTGAGCTGGAAATAGGAAAGCTGGAGACAGTCTGCCACTTCTGCTCAAAAACCTATAACTTCTCCGTTGAGCAACTTCTCAAACATTGATATGGACTAGAGTGATGCCCTGAGTCCCCCGATTCCTTTCTTTCCCACATTTCTGAAAACGATTGAAATCCATCTTAAATCAGATAGAGTGTTTTCGAAAGCACTGCAACAATATGCTTTGCTGATAGTCAATTAATTGGTGAACAACCGATGCTGCTCGATCATGAGAAAATAACCATAAATCAGGGGCAGGACAGTCGCCTCAAATCTTTCAATTACTATGAATACAAATACCTCATACCCCACCCCCTGCTAGGATACATTGAGGACTTATTGTCTGAGTTTATAGGTCATTCTGACCCATTCGAGACTGGCATCGTTAACTCTATTTATTACGACAATCTTAGTGAAGATTTACTAGGGCAATGTCTAAATGGAGAAGCAAATAATGTTAAGTTTCGCATTAGAGGCTACGACGAAAACACATTTGTTCAGATTCACCAAAAAATAAAAGCCTTGTCCGGAGTTTCAAAATACAAATCAAAAATCATCCCGGTAAGAATGATAGGCAGTCAGGCCCCAATGTGGGAGGACTTAGCCAGCAAAAAAAATGACCCAGATTTCATGCAAATCAAGTACAACGCCTATACATTTGGGCCCCTGCTTCCATCTGTTAGAATTAAATACCAAAGAAATCGATATAGAAAATACGACTACCGGATTACCCTTGATAAAAATATCGAAGCTTTTAGCCTCAGCAATGGACTTCCAAGAGCTAGAGCCTACGCGCGTTTGCCAAGCCATGTTCTAGAGATCAAAACAGAAGAACGCAGACCGACCTTGCCTTTCAACGGCCTTATCCCCCTTAGACAGGTGTCTTTTTCTAAATTTATGCTGGGCTTAGATTTACTTGATGACAAGATGATATAGGAAGGATCAAACCCATGAATGAACTTACAAATGTCCTAGGCACCTCACTAAGTAGCATCAAAACTGAGGCCTATACCACGACCTTTCCTCTAATGCTGCTCATCGCTTTGCTCTATGGGATTATGCTGAATCTGCTCTATAGCCTATATTTTCGAGACAATGAACCGCGCGATGCAAGTTTAGCGAGAAGCCTGGTGCTTCTAACTCCAACCCTGACCACCATATTCTGGGTTATTCAATATAGCTTGCCACTTTCTGTAGGTCTATTGGGTGCTCTGTCCTTTGTGAGATTTCGCTCCCCCGTCAAAAGAGCAGAAGATATTTCATTTATTGTCATTGCACTCGCTTGCGCCATTTCCTGTGCCATAATCAAACCACTCATTGGAGGTGGTCTAATTCTATTATTTTTAGCCTATGCAGTTGTGCGCAACTACCTCTTGCCCGAAACCGTTCATGGCAAAAATTTTGCTGTATTAACTTACAATACGTCAAAAAGCATCAGCATTACAGATTTTGAATCTATTTTGAAATCTGCTAAATGCAGCAGTTATGATTTTATTAGCTCCCGTACCTATGATGGAATCACGTCATTTGTTTTCAATGTTGCAAACCTCAAAAAGAGCAATTTAAGCCTATTAACCCAAATGCTAGAGCAAACTGACAAAGCTTCACAAATCAATGTTTTCTATCCAAATGGCCGATTAGGAGCTTAATGGCTCTAACTTTGGCAATATATAAACCACCTTTAGTCATTCCTCTCAGCCAAACGACCAAGATTTACTGCAAGTTTTACAACAGAATTTATTTTTTATTGATAAAAATCGAATTTAAGAAATTATTTATTAGAAACCTAACCTGGATTTCTAATCACAATGCCACATGAAGTGGACCCCACTGTCCAGACCAAAAATAGCTTTGTATAAGTAAAACTAAAACTTGTTATTGAATGCTATAA
>JABSRF010000240.1 GCA_013215275.1 Oligoflexales bacterium
GCATCCGTTTCTACCAAAATATAGCGTTCTGATCACACATGAATAGTGGGTAGAATATTTATTTGGAGTTACCTAGCAAGTTTTTGCTCCCCTAGTTTGCTGCTTTACACTGATACCGCTTCAGAAGTGGTGTGAAACTCCACTTCTGGATGCCTTTCTTGATGGAACTTAAGCCGCCAATCATGATCCAAGAATAGAGTAGGGTTGCCATGAGTGTCGAGGCAGATGTTATTCGCTTGTTCTTTTTTTAATGCCTCGAGTTTCTTGGGGTCTTCAGCGCTAATCCAGCGTGCGGCAGTGTATGGAAGGGGCTTCATGTCTACGGTGACCCCGTATTCTGCTTTGATTCTATATTTCACCACGTCAATCTGCAGAATCCCGACGACTCCGAGGTATTGATCATTTGAGTTGATTGGACGGAAGATCTGAACTGCGCCTTCTTCTGCCAACTGGTCCAGGCCCTTGTTGAGCTGCTTAGATTTGAGCGGGTCTTTAAGCTGCACCCTTACGAAATGCTCTGGAGCGAAGACTGGAATCCCTGTAAAGCTGAGGGTTTCCCCTTCACTTAAGGTGTCGCCAATCTTGAAAACACCGGGATCGTGAATACCCACAATATCACCGGCAAAAGCTTCGTCCACTAAGCTGCGGTCTTGGGCCATAAACTGGGTTGGACGACCTAAACGCATAGCACGCTTATGCCTGACATGGTGGGCCTTCATGCCCCGTTCGAACCTTCCAGAGCATATCCTCATAAAAGCCACTCGGTCGCGGTGGGAAGGGTCCATATTGGCCTGAATTTTAAAAATAAAACTCGTGAACTTTTTTTCTGCGGGGTCTACAGTCCTTTGAACTGCACTGCGTGGCAAAGGTTTTGGAGCTAAGCTCACCAAATAATCTAGCAAAGTCTGGACGCCAAAGTTATTAAGGGCACTACCAAAGAAAACAGGGGCAATTTCACCCTTTAAATATCTTTCTTTATCAAAGTGATCTCCTGCACCATCAAGCAGCTCGATCTCGGTTCTCAGCTCTTCTGCAAGCTCAGCCCCTATTTGCTTTTCAAGCTCTTCGGATTCTAGGGACATTCCTGTTAAGGGAACGATCCGTGACGAACGATCAGAGTCTTTTTCGTAAAGGATAAGCTCTTTAGTTTCACGGTGGTACACCCCTCTGAAAAGCCCCCCTCTACCAATGGGCCAGGTAACCGGGTAGGTTGCAATTCCGAGCACCTGCTCGATTTCCTCAAGCAACTCAAAAAGGTCCCGTCCTTCTCGGTCCATTTTATTGATAAAGGTCATGACTGGAGTTTTGCGCATATGGCAGACATGAAAGAGCTTTTTGGTCTGCGCTTCAACACCATTTGCACAGTCAATCAGCATCAGTGCACTATCAACTGCTGTTAGGGTGCGGTAAGTATCTTCAGAAAAGTCTTCGTGACCAGGGGTATCTATTAGGTTGATCTCATGGTCTTTGTATGGGAATTTCATCACTGAGCTTGTGACAGAAATGCCTCTTTGTTTTTCTAGCTCCATCCAGTCTGAAGTGGCAAACTTTTTCGATCGCTTCGCCTTGACAGTTCCGGCTAATTGGATAGCTCCGCCATAAAGCAGGAGTTTTTCAGTAATGGTTGTTTTACCAGCATCCGGGTGAGAAATGATGGCAAAGGTTCGGCGACGTTTGATTTCCTTATCAAGATTCACTGCGCTCTATCCCTTAAAGGTTTGCTTTCAAGAGTGGAAGGATTCCGTTATTTCAACTAGTGTGAGTTTTAAAGGAGGGCGTTAGGTAAGTCAAGCTCTCTCAAACTCTTTCGCGCCCTTAAAATACCTTTCCAGCAACGGGGATAATGATGAATAAACTTGGATTTATTGAACTGCTACTCGAAAGTCAAGCCCTTAGGTTCGGAGATTTTACGACAAAATCAGGCCGCAAATCCCCTTACTTCGTTAATGTGGGCTCGATTGCTTCGGGGAAAAGTCTTGGTAAGCTCGCAGACTATTACCTAGAGGCTTTTTCTACCCATGCTCCAGCGAATATCGATCATCTTTATGGGCCTGCTTATAAGGGAATCTCTTTAAGTGTCTTGCTTGCTGATCGAGCTTATGCCCGTCTAGGCAGAGACTTAAAGGTGAGCTATAACCGCAAGGAAGCAAAAGACCATGGAGAGGGTGGTCAGCTTATTGGCTCGCCTCTTACTGCTGGGTCCAGTGTTTTTATCGTAGAGGATATCCTAACCGGGGGTACCAGCATCCGTGAATCCGTTATGTTTCTCAGTGGTTTGGGCGTGTCAGTGAGTGGTGCCCTTGTTGGCATTGACCGGATGGAAAAAGGAGTCGGTAAGGATTTGTCTGCTAAGGACGAGATTGAGCAGGAGTTTGGCTTTCCAGTGCACAGCATCATTAACGTTGAGCAGATTGTCGCTTACCTTGGGGACAAAGAAGTCCTAGGAAAGCTATGGCTTACGGAAGAGCGATTATCAGCAGTTAATGCTTACCTCTCTCACTATGGGGCCTCCTCCGCTTCTGCCATTCGCTGTTAAACCTAGGCAGAGCCTTTCGACTCTCTGCTCTCAGCTAGGCTGTCCACATTGAAAAACGACCAAAGTTTACGAATTGCCTGAATCAGGTCTACGCGAATCATGTAGAGAGCAGGAATGAAGAGCAGTATAAGTACGGTCGAAAAAACTAAGCCATAGCCTAAAGCCATCGCAGCTGGTTTCAAAAATGCATCCTCTCCCCCAATTCCATAAGCTAAGGGTAAGAGTCCAAAAATAGTGGTCACACTTGTCAACCAAACCGCTCGAAACCTTAACCTTCCGCCTTTGATCGTGGCATCATAGGGAGAAAGACCAGCGTCAATCCCTTTGTTGATGAAGTCCACTAAGACAATAGAGTCATTCACGACCACTCCAGATAAACCAATAATTCCTATCATGGCTAAGAAGCTAAAGGGTAGCCCATGTAGATAAAATGCAACCAACACTCCAATTAAACCAAAAGGAATTGCAGCCATTATCACAAAAGGCAGACTGAGGCTGCGAAACTGGCTTGCTAAGATCAAGAAAATAACGATCAAAGCAATGATAAAAGACCTAGTTAAGCTTTCTAAACTCTTGGTTGTATCTTCGTACTCACCTCCAGGCTCAATGCTGAGGGCCTGGTATTCATCTATAATTTCATCTAAAGCGTGGTTCAGATAGGAGCCAATTTCAGAAGAAGTGGTCACTTGTTCGTCTATATTTGCCGTTACTGTGATGATCCGAGAGCCATTTCTATGACGAATATTGCTTAAACTAATCTCTTTTTCAAACTCTGCGAGAGAGTTCATAGGAACAAGCATTCCGTGTCTATTTAGAATGAGCGATTCATAAATGGGTTTTAGGTTAGCTCGGCTTTCAGTATTGAACCTTACCCTTATAGGGATTTTTTTATCATTTTCCTGAATATATGAGGCCACTTGCCCTGCAAGTAAGGTGCGGAGATGAAGGGCAACATCTTTTGTGGACAAGAATGCCCGGTTTGCTTTTCTCTCATCAATATGAACTTGTAGCTCCTTCTTTCCAGACAGGAAGTCGCTACTGATATCTTCGACGCCTTTTGTCTTAGATAGAAGGGTCATGATCTTTGAGCTAGCTTCTTGCATTTGGTCGAAGTTATGGCCTTGAATTCGTACGGCAACTGGTTTGCCAATGGGGGGGCCAAGCTTTTGCCTCACAAACTGTAGTTTCTTAAAGCCATGGGTCTGTGCCAATTGATCAGCTTTGCCTCTAAGAGAGTTTACGATCATATCGGCTGAACGGTCACGGCTATTTTGTGGACTCAGATAGACTCCAATTTGCCCAATATGACTTGCTTGGGATTTGAACGGGTCTACGGGGTCCCCTTGTTGTAAGCCTATATAGGTCACAAAGTTCAATAGCTCATTTGCAGGCACATGCTCTGCAACCATAGCTTCGAAAACACTCATTTTTTCTGCTGTGTTTCGCAAGGAGCTTCCTGGGTCTAGCTCACCTCGGATAAAAAAATACTCAATCCCATCGTTTGGAAATAGGATGGTGCGCATACGATTTTGTTTTACCCAATAACAGGCCAATAAAACGATGACTAGTGAAATCACAAAAGGGTAACGCCACCTGAGGGTTTTGTTTAAAAGTTCGGTGTACCTCTGGCTTAGGGATTTTATAAACCTTTGAAGGCTTGTCTCGGTATTTCGTCTGTTTTTTAATCCTTTAGATGAGATCCGTAGAGCATCATAAGCATGACTCGGTAAAATAAACAAAGCCTCGATGAGGCTTATTACCAATGCAATGATGACCACCTTTGGGAGTGGAGCGATGAACTTACCAAATATTCCATCGACCATTAGGAGAGGTGAAAAAGCGGACACAGTGGTCAAGATGGTGGTGGTAACTGGAAGCATGACTTCTTTGGTGCCAGCAATGGTCGCATCCCAAGGACTTTTTCCCTCTTCGTAGTGCCTCCAAATATTTTCTGCAACAATGATAGCATCATCCACCAACATCCCAAGAACGATGACCAGCGCAAATAACGTGAGGAGATTGATGGATAAGCCTAAAAGATTCATGGTCGCAATAGCGCCAAGTAGGGCAACAGGCATTCCAAGTGCAGCAACCAATGCAATTCCTTTTGACAAGAAAAGCAAAAGACAAATAACCACTAAAGCAATGCCCATTATGCCATTGTCAAGGAGCACTCCCAGACGATTTTTTACAAATAGGCTGGTGTCATTAACAAATGCGACCTTTAGCTGCTCCCGTCCTGGTAAAGATTGGTACTCTTTCACAAGATTCCTAATATCTTTGACTAAGTGGATGATATCCCCTGAGGATGATTTTCTGATAATCAGATTTATGGAAGGCATTCCATTGGTCTTAAACCTTAAGTTAGAGTCTGCAAATGCAGCTGTAGTGCTTCCCACATCTCTGATTCTAATCTCTGCACCTGAAGAGTTGGTTCGGATAACTAGCTCATCGATTTCATCTTTTGTTTGGATTTTTCCTATGGTTCTCACCAATAAGTCACCTTCTCCTGAGCTAAAAACTCCCCCTGGAAAATTTAAGTTCCGATCCGTTAAGCTTTCAATGATTTCTGGCATGCCAATATGAAACTTTTTTAGTTTTTTGGGGTCAATCTCGACCCAGTATTCTTTGTCTCTTAAACCATATTTTAGGGGGGCTTTAGCATCTGGAAGGCGTTTGATTTTGTTTGCCAGCTCGTCTGCAAATTCTTGCAGCTTTGCTTCCTCCATGTTTCCAGAGAGGGCAAGTTCGATGACTGGAAGCTCCCCACTATCAACTTCCTTTATTGCGGGAGCACTGGGAAGGTCTTTTGGCAAATCAGGAATCCTATCTACGGACCTTTGGATATTGTTGATAACCCCATTTTTTGCCTGCTCACTCAGTTCGGGTTTAATCTTGAGAACAATAAGGCTTAAAGACTCCACACTAAAGGAGTAGTGTTCCTCCACCTCACCAATGGACTCAATCTCACGCTCGATTGGTGTCGTGATTGAGAATTCAACCTCACTGGAACTTGCTCCAGGGTAATCAGTGCTGATGGTTACAATATCGAAATCCACATTGGGGAAGGCTTCCCTGTTTATATTCATAGCAGTAAAAATACCAGCGATTGAAACGCCAATTGCTAATAAATTTAGGAGTAAGGCATTACGGAGACAAAATCCGACTAATTTCATTTGCTTCCTTGGGGACTGAGAAAACTTTTCGACACGTCCCACATGTTTATTGACAAACATGGGAAAAAGCAAGGTAAGTTTGGCAATGGAAGAGGCTAGATATATAGTGGACCCCGTTTTTAGGACCATTTGATAAGTAAAACTCCTAAATGTAACATGCTGAATTTACATAAGGAGA
>JABSRF010000241.1 GCA_013215275.1 Oligoflexales bacterium
AAATTCAACAAATTGAGGCTAGAGTTTACCGTATTTATCTCAATATTTCATGATCTTAAGTGTCGAACTCAGGTTAGGGGTAATATGATAATAGTCCCTGGTGAGAAGGTATTTTTTTTCTCTGTCCTTGGAATACGATGCATCGAGCGCTATTGTGTACTGGCTGTTGTCCACAGATTTCTCAAGGCACCTTTTCCAGGGTGGGAGAAAAAATTTAGTGTTGATATTTGCATCTTTTAAAACACGCGACAAAAGATCTACTGTATAACCAACAATTTTTTCGGTCTTATTTCCTTTTTCATCTCTTTGCCAATATATGTATGGCGGCCATTCAGCTCCGTCACCGCAAACATTGAGCGTCTTTCCCTCTAGGTGGTTGGTTTGACTTTTTAGTTTAGAAGGATTTGTTGATAATGCTAAGAATAGTTAGGTTAGACCAAAAAAAATCTTTATCATTCTTATCATCTTATTTAGTTCCTAAATAATTAGATTATTATTTTTTATGTATTTTAACATGAAACCAAGGGTAAGTTTGCAATACCCTGCTAACATAATTGTATTTTGTTGCTGATAGTCTAAAAAAGGTTTGTATTTTGAGTCTTTTCGCACTTCACTAAAGTCTTAGTCGCATACCTAGTCAGTCTTGTGGATTTTGGCGATCTGCAAGATACTCTGTTAATATATCAATATGGCCGGATTTAATTCTTATGTTTCTGTTACTTAATCCTTAGGTTGATGACCAATCTGGATACTTCAATGAGGAGACCAAAGTTGAGGTTTCAAACAATTGGAATTTCTCGTAGATTGCTGCAGCTCTTTTTTTGTGGCTTAGTTTTCTTTGTAGCTTACGTATCTTATTCTGAGCAAAAAACCAAGATTGTGCTCACCGGATCATCAACCGTTGCTCCTCTTGTCTTGGAAATCTCTAAGGCATTCGAGAAAGAACAAAAGGGAGTCCGAGTCGATGTGCAGACAGGAGGTTCTTCGAGAGGGGTTGCAGATGCAAAAAAAGGTTTGGCTGACATTGGGATGGCTTCAAGGGGCCTCAAGCCTAAAGAAGCAAACTTGTTTAGCCATACAATTGCCGTGGACGGAGTTGCGCCCTTGGTCCATGCATCTAATCCTATAAAAAACATTACGAAGCTACAGTTCAAAGACATCTTGCTTGGAAAAGTCAAGAACTGGAAGGACGTGGGCGGCAATGATGCTCCCATCGTGGTGGTAAACCGAGCTGAAGGAAGGTCCGAACTTGAGTTAGTAACAGGGCTATTAGATATCGAAGTCTCAGTGATCAAGGCCACAATGATTGTAGGAGAGAATGCTCACGGGATTAAAACGGTCTCGAAAAACAAGAACGCAATCACTTATATGTCGATTGGGCACGCAATTAGGGAAATGGAACTTGGAATTCCTATTCGCATGCCAAAGTTTGAAGGCGTAGAAGCTACCATAGAATCCGTGAAAAAAGGAGAATTTCCCCTAGCTAGGCCACTAAATCTCATCACAAAGACTAAGCCTTCGGGGATAGCAAAGGTATTCATTGAATTTGCACGAAGCACAAAGGTGAAAAAAATTGTTGAAGATCAAAGATTCATCCCTACTACAAACTGATAATTTTGTCTCATCAATACTGAAAATAGCAGCATCGGTATCGGCGGTTATCGTCATACTGATACTTGGTTTTTTGATCCGAGAGACAGCTGATGTTCCGTCAAGGATCGGCATCACATCATTTTTCTTTGATAAAACTTGGAATCCTACTGAATCTCAGTTCAACCTGATTCCAATGTTAGCCGGCTCTCTTTTATCGACCTTGGGCGCCGTGATGCTTGCTATCCCCACTGGTGTGGTTTGTGCTGTTTTCTTACATCTATATGCTAATGACCCGCTGAGGTTTATCCTGCGGCGAACCTTAGAGATCCTTGGTGGGATACCTTCTGTTGTCTATGGATTTTGGGGTCTGGTGGTTTTGGTGCCTATGATCAATATGTGGTACCCTCCTGGAGCAGGATTATCAGCAGCTGTTTCTGTACTCACAATCATGATCTTGCCCACTGCATCTTTGATGATCGATGCTGCATTTCAGGCTATTCCCAGACAGGCAGTTGCAGGAGTTCGAGCGCTTGGACTAGAAAGGTGGGAAATCTTAACGCTTTGCTTAATTCCCCAGGCTAGGCTTGGTATCTTGACCGCAACCCTACTATCAGTGGGAAGGGCTATTGGTGAGACTATGGCCGTTCTTATGGTTTGTGGTAACATTGTCCAGTTTCCCAGCAGTATTTTTGATCCCATTAGAACCCTGACCGCAAATATTGCTCTTGAGTTGGGTTATGCAGAGGGGAATCACCGTTCTGCTTTATACGTTAGCGGAATCCTCTTGCTTTTTATTATTGCTGTATTGATTGTGGTCATCTCAATTTATGAAAGGCAGCATCAGCGTGCTAAATACGATTCAAAATAGAGATAAGATGCTAGGCTTCATAAGCTGGACGGCTTCCTTAGCAACCTTTTTTATCCTCGGTATCTTGCTGTTTGATATGGTAAGCGATGGTTTCCGCATCATGATGAGCGTAGATTTTTTTACGAACGGCCCAGAAAAAGCAGGCCGTGCGGGCGGGATAGCGCCCATATTGGTGTCAACCATGTTGGTGGTTGGGATTGCAATTGCCGTCTCAATTCCGATTGGATTAGCGACAGCGTTATTGCTATCTGAATTTACCCGCAGGGATAGTCAGTTTGCTTTTTTTGTTAGAAAAAGCTTGGACATTCTAGCAGGTGTGCCTTCGATAGTTTTTGGTTTGTTTGGCAACGCCTTTTTTTGTGTATACCTTGGGATGGGATTTTCGATTTTGTCGGGAGGCTTAACCTTGGCATGTATGGTGTTACCTATTTTAATAAGAACGACTGAAGAGAGCTTCCGTGCTGTTCCCAATGAATTTCGTCATGGAATCGCTGCATTGGGGTTTACCAAAACAGCATCGGTCTTCCACCTACTAATGCCCATGGCAATACCAGGTTTAGTGGTTGGAACCATCTTAGGGGTTGGTCGTGCTACGGCTGAGACCGCTGCGCTAATCTTCACTAGTGGATATGTGGATAGGATGCCCGAATCGGTGCTTGATTCAGGTCGGACTTTGTCAGTGCACATCTATGACCTAGCAATGAATATTCCTGGAGGAGATAGGATGGCCTATGCCACAAGCCTTTGCCTTGTCTTAATACTTTTGTCCATGTCTTTTCTAACAAATATCATTGCAAAAAGCGTTCTTCAGCGAGGAATCTATACTTCATGAATGACAACTGTACCGAAAACGTTTGCGTTATGAATGGTGATCCCATCATTGTCAAAGATTTGAGCCTAAGGTATCACAATCGTGTTGCTTTCAAGGATGTTAGCATCAACCTATCTCCTTGTACGGTAACCGCTTTAATCGGGCCTTCAGGTTGCGGAAAAACTAGTTTCCTCAATTGCATTAATCGAATGACAGACTTTGTGGATGGTTGTCAGGTTCGAGGTCAAATCCGAGTGCATGGAGAAAATATCCTGAGTAAGCAAACTGATGTGGTTAAGCTGAGAAGAAAAATTGGTATGATTTTTCAAAAGCCTAACCCTTTTCCGCTGTCTATTGACCGCAATATAAGCATGCCTTTGCGTTACCATGGTATTAAAGATGCAAAACAAAGGCAGGAGATTGTTGAAAAGTCTCTGAATGAGGTGGGCCTTTGGGACGAGGTAAAGGATAGGTTGCATACCCAGGCGACCTCACTTTCTGGAGGACAGCAGCAACGCCTATGCATAGCTCGTGCAATTGCTCTTGAGCCTGAAATTCTACTTATGGACG
Organism: Oligoflexales bacterium; assembly: GCA_013215275.1. Taxonomy (GTDB): domain Bacteria; phylum Bdellovibrionota_B; class Oligoflexia; order Oligoflexales; family Bog-1112; genus JABSRF01. The sequence continues at coordinate 3,843 of JABSRF010000241.1, forward strand.
AACCTTGTAGTGCTTTAGACCCTCAGTCTAGTGCTACCATTGAATCTTTAATAGGTGCTATGCGCAAAAAGTTTACTTTGATCGTAGTGACTCATAACCTTGCTCAAGCGAAACGTGTTTCAGATAAAACAGTTATTTTTTGGAATTATGAAGGCTTTGGGCAGATTGTCGAAGATGGACCTACTGACCAGGTTTTTTTCAAACCCTCTAATAAAACAGCGCAAGCTTATATTGGTGGGCATTTGGGTTAGAAGTCAGCCCCACTGCTCCCCTAAACTTCTCCGCAATCTTTAAAAGACCATAAATCCTAGTAAATCTGTAAACTTAGTTGACCCTGAATGACTGGGGATTTGACAGTGGTTCATGAAACATCCATAAAATCCAGATACTATAACTGGCATTATTATTGCTTTTTTGTGCGTATAGGAGTTTTCTCACTTGGAGATACGCGTGCAGAATTGCATTTTTTTACCTTTATTTTTGGTCCTTATAAGCCTTCTTTCTGGGTTTAATTATTCACCTGATAACGGTCGATTTCTTGTATCACAGCATGCTTTTAGCTCTGAAAGTAAGACCTCCTTACTCTTCCATAAAGCCCGAGAAATTCTTGCACATGCGAATCGAATGGTTTTTTTTAGTGAAAGATTTCTAGGCTTACCATATTTGGAAAGCGCTCTTGGTGAAGGAGGGGTTGAAGACTATGATGATGACCCACTTTATCGTTTTGACTCTTTTGATTGTACAACTTATGTTGAAACAATCATCGCAATGTCCTTAGCATCCGATTTTAGTGATTTTAAGAAAAAAATAAACCTGATTCGATATAAGAATGGAGAAATATCTTTTACTAAGAGAAATCACTTCATGACCAGTGATTGGATTCCTAACAATAGCAAAGCTGGCATTATTGAGGATATTACTAAATCTATTGGGCGCTCAAAAAAAGCTCAAGCAATCATAAGAAAACACTCTTGGTATAATAAATTGCACCAATCTCAGTTAGCTACATTCTTGGCCTTGGGAATTCGCCTGCATCCTGAAAAATCATCGATTCCATATATTTCCTTAAACAATATTTTTCCCAAGAATCGTCCAATTAATCATGCACTGATCAATAAAATTCCCAATGGAGCGATTATAAACGTCGTAAGGCCAAACTGGAATTTAAGAAAATCAATCGGAACAAACCTCAATGTGTCTCATCAAGGCATAGCCATATGGAAGCAAGGGGTGCTATACTTTCGGCATGCATCCTCGAAGCATGGCAAGGTTATAGATTCTCATTTCGCGAAAACCTTCAAAACTTATCTCACAAGCCCCACGATAAAAGGCATTAACGTTTTGGCAGTAAAATAGGCTGCGGTATAAAGCAGATGAGGCCCTGTTAATAGATACTCTCAAGGCATGTCCTTCAATAATATGATCAGCTGGAGGAAATATTATTTATGCTGTGTTGTTGTTTATTGAATTTAGTATTTGCTATGGTCCCAAACGGTAATTAAATGAAGTAACAAATTTGGGCGCAGGCTTGTGCGTGTGGCCATAAATCCTACTTTTTAACCGCCGATTATACTCATCGCCGATGCCTTCATAATGGGAGTCAGCCATCAATGCGAAACCCCATTGGCCTAGGATGCTAGCTCCTAAAAAACCAACCTTTAATTGGGTATCAAGCGCTTCAGCTAGGAGGATAGAGCCTAGTCCTAGCGCTAAAAAAAATGTCCGCACGTACCAAAGCTTATCAATCGTCGAAAAATCCTTCCGCGTTTTGGGTGCAACTTTTTCGATAATCGGTCTAAAAGACCTAATGATATAAATCTTATCTGGTGTTGCCCTAAGGGTAAGCACATCCCCATAGCCATAGCGAAAACCTATATCTTTTATTGCAAACCTCTTCATCTCTCGTTTCTTAGGTAACTCCAAATAAATGTCCTACCCATTGATGGTTAATTTTAGTAACCTGAGTTCGACACTTAAGATCATGAAATATTGAGATAAATACGGTAAACTCTAGCCTCAATTTGTTGAATTTT
>JABSRF010000242.1 GCA_013215275.1 Oligoflexales bacterium
ATATTTTTTTCAAGTACAATTTTTCTTTGAATTTTGGACGGCAAGATTAATTTTGCATTTTCTTATTGAATTCAAGACACAATTCTTGCTCCAGTTTCTAAAGCATTGGGTATAAAATTGTGCCCATCAACACGGTCGCCAACAATGGCGAAAAAGCAAGACTCATGAGTTGCATCTCTCGAGTCAATTGAAAATTTTTTTATTGAGGCCCTAGGGCTTTCTAAGTCAAGCCCTAGGCACTCTGCTATTGCTGAAACCTTCATCACATCTCACTATCGAACTAATGATCCATACTTTCTAAATTCTCATACTTGCCTTTTCCAAGGCGCAAAGAGCTATCTCCACTCTCTGAGTCAATATGAATGATGTAGAGCCATTTATTTGCAACAAGGTCACGTACGGTTTCATGCTTGGCAATAATGTCCTCGATAGCTTGCTTTGGAGCTTCAATAAACACACTTAGGCGTAGAGGTTCATGGACAAATTGTTTACCATCGTGAATGGACTCAAGTGGCAATCCGATTTGCAGATCTCCCCCATTTCCAAGGATCACTCCGGTTTCCCCGAAAATATTATGAAGGGTTTTGGACCCTGAGCTGTACTTTTCAGGTGCTACCACAGAAGCATAGTACTGCATATTGATCCAATTGGTGACGACCATTGGTGCGGTCATGATCAACTCAAGGGTTGCAAAATCCTGATCTAACTTCCAATCATAGTCGTGAAGAAATACCCTGCTGGAGTGATCTTGGCCCTTACTTCTCCAGCGAGGAGCCACGATAAAGCTATGATTCCCAGCAAGACCCCACTCTGGGCGCACTTCAGACCAATTAAAGGAACGAGAGCCTTCTGCTGTCAGCCTTTTAGTCTGTGAACGAGCAATATTTCGCTCTTCTACCGTGGCTTCAGTCGCGTTTGCTAGGTCTTGTTCAAGGACCTTCAGCTTACTCACAAGCTTTGCTTCCAGGTTCTCGTAGGGAAACAACATGATGCGGTCGGACACCGTCTCATGAATTGCAGGTAAGAAATGGGTTTCCTCTGGAATGTGAATCCCATTTGCAGCAAGTCCTTTGCGGGTTGCTGGCTCATTAAGTATATGGGATAAAACCCTTGCGTTTAGCTCTCCACCATGGCCACCACAAGCTCCACAGGTCAATGATGATTGGAACGGATTGTTAGTTGCTTTACTCGTGTGACCCACTAGCATCACAACTTCAGGAAAGTTTTTAGTCAATCCCATATGCTGTAAGATTGCAGCACATCGGTTGATTAAGTCAGTTTTTTCAAGGTCATCACCATTGGCTGATTTGATTTCTAAGTCTTTATCGATAATCTCGTGCTCGATGCTATTACGCAAATGAAGCCTTTGAAAAAACTTTGTAAATGAATCCCGTAAAAGCTGCCATGCTGATAGAAACCCGAAAACTTCCACGTAAAAGAAGGAGGAATAGGGCATCTTACGGACATGCTTAATAAAGCTTTTCGTCAATGTGAGTTTAGAGTCGTTTTCGCCATGCTTCTCTTCAACCTTGGCTTGGTAAGCAGATGGTAGAAGGACCGGTAGGCGATGGGATGCTTGCCGTTTATGGGGGATCTTGAAGTCGGTAGGCAAACCAAAGAAACCAGCAAAGCCCTTAGTTGATACCCCAGGGATATGATTTTCAATCGAGCGTCTTACCATTTCGGAGCGAACGTCGATGCAAAAGACCATACTACACCAAGGTTTTGTTGCGTTGGTTTGCTTCTTGTTGAGCTTTCTAAGGGTGATTTTTTGATTGGTTCGCTCCCAGCTTTCTTGTAGGACTGTGCGAGCCTTATTGATCCATAGGTTTTGGAAGCCAAGATCCGTATTGAATGTTTCTACGTAGCTTAGGCTTGCCAGGTTTTGGCTTTTAGCAACAGCGTACTCATAAGCAATACAAACTGCTAATAATTCCTCGGAGTTTCCATAAGGGTTTCCTGTATAACCAAGAGATTTTTGCCATGCCTGGTAAGCAAATTGGCTACCCCACCCCAAGACTCCACTTAATAAGGTTTGCATATACAGCACCTTATGCTGTGCCTCAGTAAACCCAAGATGGCTTAGCATGTGAGTGATTGCTTCTTTATAGTCTAGTTGCTGAATCTCTTCTAAAGCCTTATCAAACCCTGGGAACCCAAGGTAGTTCATAGCTCTATCGAATTCTTGAGTTTCAAACCAAAAGTCCCAAAAGGATTGTTTTTTTTCTGAGGCAGGTATCATGGCTTGTCTTTCATCAAAATAAGCCATGAGGTGCTTGCATAGTTCTGCACGCACAAGATCATCCACTTTTTTGTCGTAAGTAAAAGCAATCAAACTTGGGTATGATTCTAGTTTTTCCGACTGGGAAAATGCCTTTGCTTTCTCTAAAAATAACTGTGCATTTCCATCGTCAATACGTCGTTCTTTAAGAACTTTACCAAGCTCTCTAGTGTCAAGGTCACCGTCCTTAATCTTTTTTAAGTATGAGCTCAATGGTAAGAGCAACTGGCTCCCTATGGATTTTTCCAAGTTGGTCATAGAACTAGAAAAGGGCTTGTCTTTGAAATTCCAAAAGGGATTGACTGCCACAGCATTCTGTAGAGGCCATGCTGGCATAATTACTTTTGTTGCACCAGCAATTAAGTCTTCGAGGCTTCTCTTTGGGTCTGTCTTTTTTGATTCTTCGAATTCCCAATTAAGGTTATTCTCTGAGATCTCCTGAATGCTAGTATCTCTAAGCATGGCTGCCTCCCTTCTTGTTTACTAAGATCATTTTGCTAGATATTTGACCGATGTAAGCACCATTGAGTAAGACATGATAAATGCGACGAATAACACTTGACCTGCTCTGGATAAGCTTTTGATTGAGAACAAAGCCAACTAAGAATAATACTAGAGTTGAAGCTAGCAGGTATCTAATGGAGTCGTTGCTGGCAAAATCCGCCATACTTACGAATCCAAATGCCTTGGTTGCCAAAAAAGTTTCAACGAGAATATAAAAACCGAAACCACCTAGAAACATCAGGCCCACTAAACCTGGGATTTTGCTTGTTGTATTAGGCTTGTCATAGACTGCGCGTAGGCATTGAATCAAGCCAAGGCCGATCACACTGCCGTAAAGCAATAGTGAAAAAGAAGCGTTAGGGATCAGCATAGCAGCGATCGTAATGAAAACGAGCCCTAAGCCAGCAACAAGGTATAACTGCTGGTTCTTCCATGGTTTAGGCTTGTATGGGATAAGCTGGGACTCATTGATGAGGTAGCCAGTCGATAAGAAAGCGTAAGCTTTGTAGAGGCTATGGGCCACGATATGAATCAAGGCAATGGAGAATGCTCCAATCCCACAGGCAAACATCATCATTCCCATCTGACTAATGGTCGAATAAGCGAGTTTCTTTTTTATGTCGTTTTGAGTAAGCATAACCAGAGAGCCAAACACAGCTGAAATGGCTCCCATAAATGCGACGAACACTAAAATAGGAGCGTAATGCTGGAGCATAGGACTTGTGCGGATTAACAAAAAGCCACCAGCATTGACGATTCCTGCATGCATAATCGCTGAGACAGGAGCTGGGGTTTCCATAGTTTCAGGAAGCCACAGGTGGAAGGGGAACTGCACCGCTTTCACCAGGGCACCTAAGCAAAGAAAAAAGACTCCTAGTTGTGCGATGATTGATTGGGCTGCTGGCTCAGAAGCAAGAACTCCCATTTCGCTGAAATCCACAGTACCAAAGCTTTTAAAAAGCAGAATGATGGCTGTTAGCAAGCATAGATCAGCAAAGCGACTTACCCAATATTTCTTCTTGACTGCTAGCCCTGCTTGATAGCGTTCAGAATTGTACATTAAGAGCTTGCCCAAAAAGTAACTTTGTAAGATCCAGCTTGCTAGAACATAGATCAGGTTAGATGTGGTCATCATCAGGACAACCCCAAAAACCAGACCAACAAAGTTTGTAAAAAAGTAACTTTGTCGTTCTTGTTTGTGCAGGTAGTGAAAGGCAAATTGAGCCGTTACCCCAACGAGTAATCCGATCATAGTGAGCATGACGACCGAAAGAGTGTCGAAGGTGAGTGACAAGGCAAAGGCGTCAACCCCAAAAAGTGAGCTGATGACCGGAACTTCGGTAGCTCCGCTCGTCATCACATGCCCTAATAGGAACAATGACGCTACGAATGGAACCCATATAAGGGTATAAAACAAAGCAATCATGATTTTCCTCCCATAAGCGAGTGGTCGAAAAATCCTCTTAACAAGTGCGGATTTGCTAAAGGATGGCAAATATTGTGCATGGTTACCCCTCCTGAGTAGATTTTTAAAAGATGCCGTATTTCTGCGGCAAGTATATTCTCGACTGGTTTGATCGATATGTAAAATATATAATAAATATCTTATTGATATGTTTTTTAGATCAAGGGGGCGTGGTGGATTGGTTAAACTTCAGACATTTATACTCTTTTTGGATGGTTTGGAAGTGCGGAGGCTTCAGAAAGGCGGCAGAAAGGATGCGAGTCTCCCAATCAGCCGTGAGCGACCAAGTTAGCCAGCTAGAAGACTATTTAGGTAAAAGGCTTTTGATTAGAGCGTCTAGGAAGATTGAGCTGACGGGAGCTGGGAAATTACTGCTTACCTATGCCGATAAGATATTTTTCAATGCTAAGGAAATCAATCAGGTGATTCGTGATGAGGCTACAGGGTTTTTGCCTGCCTCCATCAATATTGGCATGGTGGGGGGGATCTCTAGGAATTTTGTCTCCAAGTTTATTACCTCAGTTCAAAAAAAATACCCGAAGACCTCATGCAGTGTCTTAACAGGCTCAGCTAACGACTTATTTAAAAAACTAGAAAGCCACGATTTGCATATAGTCTTTTCCCTTGAGCTGCCCAGCAAGAAAGACCTTGAAACGGTCTTATTTCGAAAGATTTTTTGCAGCCATGTATGCATAGCTGGTCATACTCATATTATCGAAAAAATTAAAGAGAAACAGCTTATCGAAGAAGTCCCCTTTTATGAGTTTGTATTTTCTTACCCAGAAGAGATAGAAACTGTTTTGAATAAACAATTGAGCTTTCAACCGAAGGTTTCGGCACGATCAGATGACATTCCCTTGCTGCGTTTTTTAGCTAACTCGACCGATGGTATTGCTTTGATACCTTTGATCGGGGTGATGGATGATACGGAAAAAGAGCAAATTGATACGATCATCATCCCTGAGTTAGGAACGGTGGATATTTGCGCTTATTTTGCGCGCAAAGGGCCCTATCGCAGTATTGCAGAGAAGGTGTTCGCAGCATTTGAGTAGGGGGGCCTTAAGAAGGCCCCCACTTAAAAAAGCACACCCTTTGGATTCCTGAGGTCCAATTTTTCACCTAGCTTCTATTATACTGTTTCGGGTCTTTTGGATCAGATACAAATTGATTTGATACTTTTTCTGTTCACAATGTTCATTAAAAAGTTACTCTACAGCGAATTTTTTATTTCTTATCAGCCTGTTTGCAGTGGTGATTCCTTGCGAATGAGGCATTTCTATTGAGCTTGAAAGAACCTTTCCTAGTCAACTGATGGATTTAGTTCAGGCTATTTCAAGATTTGTGAACACTATGAACAGAAATCATAATGGATCAATCATCGGTCCCTATATTTGCTCCGATTCTAAAAGTGACGGTTTTTATTGAAGTGATTGATGTCAAGCGAGGTAAAATGATGAATTTTCCTACCTTAAGTTTAAAATTTCTGTTGAGCATTGCAGTCTTTATAGCCTGCTTTGTTCTTTACAGCTGGCCTAATTAGTCGCTGTAGCGAAATGTAATCGCCAATCCCCCAAATATTCGCTTTAGCACGTTTTGGCTGGATTTTTTCT
>JABSRF010000243.1 GCA_013215275.1 Oligoflexales bacterium
TCGTATCACAGGTTATCTAAAGTCGCCCTGCGAAGCGATGAAAATTTTTCTTCTGCACTTAATCTAGCAATCCGCCATTTAATAACGCCTTTGATAGCCAAGCTCAGGAAGATTCTGAAGGATTCGATTTCTCTGCCATTGGTGTGGAAGAAGATACGGTGAATCCTGATGCTCAATCAGCAAGTGTTTTTTCACTACCTGCTGACCTGCAACTAGGATTTGATGTGGGTAGACAGATTGATGACCCCAGTCGGTGGATGGTTCTTGGACCGGAGGCAAGGGTACTACTCTCCACCCAGTATGCCATTGGTAATCTGAAGCTAGAGACCTATGCCAGGTATAATTACGCCTATGATCTGGAGGGTGATGAGCAGGAATTGATTGAGAATGAGTCGCTTGATTACCAGTTAAATGAATTGTACCTGCAAAAGTCAATCAATGCTGTAACTTTGAATGTTGGCCTCATCAAGCTAGCCTGGGGAGTGGGTGACTTGGTATCAATCCTCGATGTGATTTCTCCTCGAGATAATCGGGAGTTCTTGAGCGCTAAGCCTAAAGACCAACGCATGGGGCAGTTTATTGTAGGTGTGGATTACTGGCTTGAGAGCATAGAAAATAGCTCTATCTCATTTCTTCTTATCCCTAAGGCGAGGTCAAACCTAACTCCACCCTTTGGTCACCCTTACTCGCTAACACCAATGAAGCCTCCACGAGAGAGTTCTCACGAGGAGCCAGAAGGAGCCTTACGGTTTAAGAAGGAGGGAGATGAGCTAGCTTTCGGCGTTTATTATGCCTCTATTCATGAAAGGGAGCCTTTTGTCAGGTTTAACCAAGCTAATATTGCGGAGCCATTTACGGAGTTTTATCCGCTTAAAAGATTAATTGGCCTCGATCTAACTTACAGCCTATCTCCGGTGCTTCTTAAAACTGAGCTTGTGCATGAGCGAGCTAAAGCTTACCAGGCTGAAGAGCTGAGTACTGAAGGCCTCCTCATAACTAAAACACGCTATTATCCATCAATAGGAGTCATGCTCGGCTTAGACTACCATCACGATCAATATGGTAGTTTTTCCCTTGAAGGTCGCAACTGGTATTTTCGTAAAGACAGTCAAATTGAGATTGGAATCATGCAAAGGACCTTGGGGGGAATCTTTTGGAGCAAGAGCTATTTAAGAGAAGAGCTAAAGGCAAGTGTTGGTGCTACTTTTCTTGGGAGTGTGCACGATGTGTTGGCGATTGTTAATTTAGAGTATTCTCCTAAGGATAATTGGGTTTACACCTGCAAATATTCGTATTTAGACTTTAAGCAGACCGACGAACCATTTGCTTCGATGGACTCTTGGGACCGGGTGCAGTTCGGGGTCAAATATAACCTTGATATGCGCTAAAATATTAATGCATTCACCCACCTTGACGAGGCCTCTTCGTTTACGGAGAGCTTAAACAAACATACGATAGGGAGGAGAGGACAAACTCCTTCCTTAGGAGTTACGGTGGATTTCACCATTTCTTACAGGCTTGCCATTCTTGCTATTCGGTGTTAATTAAGATGCCAGGTCAAAAACCAATTGTTTTAATCAGCTCCTACCTGATAAGGAGACGGTCATGAGTCAAGATATTATCATTCGATCAGATCACCTTGATGGTGCCGAAGTGTCGTGGTTTGCACCAATTTGTAATGACGATTATCGTTATTTAGGCGTGCCAGAAGACCAGTACAAAAGTACTTTTAGCCATACTAAGGACATACTATTAACAGCTGAAAAAAATGGCTTTCGCAACATATTGTGCCCATCATCCTATCAGGTCGGTCAAGATCCTTTGGCCTTTGCAGCAGCGGTTGCACCCATGACATCAAACATTAATCTACTGATTGCAATTCGTTGTGGTGAGTTCTACCCCCCTATGCTTGGAAGGTATTTAGCAAGCCTAGACCACATTTTAAAAGGCCGACTTACCATAAATATCATTTCTTCTGATATGCCTGGGGAGAAGCTGTCCTCAGAGCAAAGGTATCAGCGATCTCGTGAAGCAATAGAAATTTTAAAACAAGGATTTCAAGAGGACCGGGTCGAGTTCAAAGGAGACTTTTATAACTGTAGTATTTCCAATACGGACCCAGTAAAACCTTATCAGAAAGGTGGGCCACTCTTTTATTTTGGAGGTTACTCCGATCATGCCTTAAAACTGTGTGCTGAGCACTGTGATGTTTATTTAATGTGGCCTAACCGCCAAGAGGTGCTTGCAGAGCAGATGCGTAGCCTGAGCCATTACGCGTTTAACGAGTTTGACCGTAAATTAGACTATGGCCTGCGTGTGCATATGATCGTAAGAGAAACTGAAAAAGAGGCAAAGGAGTACGCTCAAAGCTTAGTCTCCAAACTGGACTGTCAGCAGGGAGAGAAGATTCGGAACCGTGCTTTAGATGCAAAGTCCAAAGGAGTGTCGCTTCAAAGCGACCTAAGGGATCAAGCAGGGATTGATGGGTTTGTAGAGTCCTTGCTTTGGACCGGAGTCGGGCGCGCCCGTTCTGGATGTGGAGCAGCCCTCGTAGGAACTCCAGATCAAATATTAGCAAAATTGCGGGATTATCAGGAAATGGGGATAAGAGCCTTTATTTTTTCTTCATATCCTCATAAAGAGGAATGCGAGATGGTAGGAAAGTATATCCTTCCTCATCTAAAAACGGTCTCCTTACCTCAGGAGCTGGGAAGAATTCCAGAAAGCACTCCAGAAACACCTTTAGCAGCGGGGAAAAGATCTTGAAAATAAAGTTGCAGTCCTTGAAAGAAGATGGGCTTGAGTTGTCAGAAATTATTTATGGCACTTGGCGTATCTGGGACCGTGGAACTCCAAAAATGTCGGAAGTATTTGATGTTTTCGATTATTGTGTGGAGTTCGGCATTAGCTCATTCGACCTTGCAGATATATATGGAGACTATCGCTGTGAGCTGAGTTTTGGAGAGGTGCTTCAGCAGAGAAAATCAATAAGGGATAAAATCCAGCTGATTTCTAAGTCTGGTATCCAGCTGATATCAGACAATAATCCTGGGACCTACATCAAGCACTATGATACGAGGCCTGAGCATCTTGAAAAATCTGTTTCCGAGAGCCTTAAGAAATTAAATACAGACTACTTAGACTTGTTTTTAATCCATCGCCCTGATCCATTTATGAACTACCCAGAGTCAGCGAGAACATTGAATAAGATGGTAAGCTCAGGGCAGGTGCGTGCGGTTGGGGTGTCAAACTTCTCCCCCAAGCAGTTTGATGCTTTGCAGTACTGGATGGATGTGCCGTTGGTTGCTAACCAGGTCGAGATAAGCCCTTTGTGTTTAGATTCATTTGATGATGGAACCTTGGACCACTGCCAAATGCATCAGCTTAAGCCTTTAGCATGGTCCCCATTCGCAGGAGGACAGATCTTTGGCCTTGGGGATAGTCTGCCTTTGAATCAAACTTTAAGAAACCTCGCTGCCAAAAAAGGGGTCGGCCTTGATCAGCTTGTTATATCTTGGCTTAAAACTCATCCCGCAAAAATCATCCCGATATTAGGGACAAGCCAAGTGAGCAGAATCGAGAGTATTGTTCAAAGCTCTGAAATGAAGCTTGATATTCAAGAGTGGTTTGAGATCTATAGTGCTGCCAAGGGAGAAGAGGTCCCTTAATCCACGTTCAGGTCTCCTTGATGATTGTAGGGTTAAATACTCGCAGAAAGGGGTAGATGATAAGTTGCTCCTTCCCTGTGTTGGCATGGTGGGTTTCACAGACAGGAAGAAACTATGGCAAAAATAGCTTTCGAGCACGTGAAAAAGCACTACGGGGAGCATGTGGTTGTAGCAGACCTCAATCTGTCCATCCATGATAAGGAATTTGTGGTGGTAGTCGGCCCTTCTGGGTGTGGTAAGTCCACCCTGCTTAGGATGATTGCCGGTCTGGAAGAGGTTTCAGATGGATTGATCCGCCTAGGGGGTAAGGTCGTCAATCATGTTTCCCCCCAGAAGCGCAATATAGCTATGGTATTCCAAAATTATGCACTCTACCCCCATATGAGTGTAAGGGAGAACATCTGCCTGTCCCTAAAAATCAAGAAAGTTCCAAACCAGCTCATTGACCGGCAAGTAAAAAGAATTGCAGCCTTACTAGAAATAGAGCACCTATTGCATCGCAAACCAAAGGAGCTTTCTGGTGGCCAAAAGCAAAGGGTCGCCATGGGTCGGGCTATGATTCGCAACCCAGATATTTTTTTGTTTGATGAGCCTCTTAGTAATTTGGATGCGGCACTCCGCACTCAGATGCGGCAAGAGATAAAGAAAATTCATCAAAAACTGCCTATTACTACCATCTATGTGACCCATGACCAAGTGGAAGCTATGACCTTAGCAGATAGGATCGTGGTGATGGACCATGGCTCGGTGCAGCAAGTGGGCAGCCCAATGGAGATTTTTGAGCAGCCGGCAAATCGATTCGTCGCAGAATTCTTTGGTTTTAACAAGATGAATTTCATCGACTTCAAGCAATTGAATGGCACTTTTTCCGATTTGACCAAGCTCATGCCCCATCCCGATACCTTGATTTTGGGGATGAGGCCTGAGCACTTTTCTCTAGATAAGCAATCACATGATGCTCTAGCTTGTGAGGGGAAGGTCGAGGAACTTGAGTCACTGGGTTCTCAGCTACTGATACGCCTTAAAACACCCTGTCAGCACACCCTATCTTGCAGCATTCCATTTCTGCCAGATTTGAAGGCTGGTGACCCCCTTAAGCTTTACTTCGAGAGAAAGAATTTGCATGTTTATGATGGTCAGCATGGTGGGCGTGTGCCGATTCCAAACTGATTATTGTCTTAAGAGTGACGATCCAGTGTTTGTGTCATATCATATCTGAGGTTACAAATTTCTTAACCTTTTGCCATGTCAAAGAAGATCACCGATAGCTCGTTGGCTTTTGCTGCAAGCTACTTAACTCTTTGGATGTTGTGGATTAAATTATGGAGCACAAATCTGTAGAGCTGGTTCGTCCGGGGTCATTTGACCAGGAGTCCCACTACTATACAAAGGTGGTTAACGCACAGCCACATCCTATGTTTTCTTTCTTTCGAGGGTTAAGAACCAATCAGGTGATCAATCGCTATTGCCATTTGAAGCCGAATGTGGACCCTCAGGCTCTCTCTGAATGTATTTTTTATAAACCAAAGTACTTTAAATGGGCAGGCGTAGACCTTTTTCATGTGGCTACACCAGCTGGAAATCGGCATATGATTGTGGTCGAAACGAATTCGTGTCCATCAGGGCAGAAATCAATGCCACAGTTCTCTTTTGAAGATGAAAAGGGCTGCTATAAACACCTTATCAGAAGGACTTTTCTGCCCTATTTCCGTGGGAAAGTAGACGGTAAGGTGGCAGTCTTTTACGATAAGAATTATATGGAGGCATCCGGTTATGCTGCAACCATTGCAGATGAAACCAACGATTCAGTATTGCTAGTGCCGTTTTATGCAGAGGAGCGGCAACATATCAAGCTAGAGAATGGTGTTTATTTTGTGCTGTGGAATCAAGAGTGGGTTCCTATCAAAGCAGTTTTTCGATATGTAACCCAGAAGCCTTGGAATAGAATTCCTATTAAAACAAAAACGAAAATCCTCAATCCAATCATCAGTTGCCTTGCTGGTGGTCGCAACAAGATTGTGGCTGCGAAGGCTTATGAGCTGTTCAATGCCAACCTAGGGTAACTCCAAATAAATATTCTACCCACTATTCATGTGTGATCAGAACGCTATATTTTGGTAGAAACGGATGC
>JABSRF010000244.1 GCA_013215275.1 Oligoflexales bacterium
AAAGTAAGTAAAGAGCTATATGAAGTCAAAAGCCTTTAAATAAAGGTATTTTATATTTCGCTACAGCGACTATTTATGGATCTTCATGAATGCTCAATGAGCTTACGGACAATGCGCCATCCTAATGGATAGTTAGTCTAAAGAGGAAGGGATTTATCTTATGTTAAGATAGAGCCAGTTAAACTACCTTTGCAGCGCTACCATCGTAAACATATTTGACTTAGGAAAGAGACACTATGATCAGGCATTCTCACCCAGGGCATCTAAAAAAAATTTATCTTTATTTTTCAGTTGTTACAATCGCATTCCTGACTCTTTTCACAAGCAATAACCTTCAAGCTAAAGAAGCTTCTCAAGAGGAAACTTCGAAGATCATTTTTCTTGGAGACTCTATTACAGCCGGGTATGGAGTTGCAAAGTCTCGTGCCTATCCGGCTTTGCTAGCAGCCAAATTGAAAGAGGAAAAATTAAATTCCTATAAAGTCATAAATGGAGGCATCAGCGGCTCTACGACTGCGAGCGGCCTTTCTCGCCTAAAATGGCAACTAAAGGGTAAGCCTCGCTTTATTATCATTGCACTGGGGGCTAACGATGGCTTGAGGGGAACCCAGGTGGACAAAACAAAAGAGAACTTGGAAGAAATTATTGAATTAGCAAAGAGCCATCAATTGAAGATACTACTTGCAGGTATGATGATGCCACCGAACTATGGAAAGCATTATACGAAAGAGTTTGCTGCAATTTTCCCTGATCTTGCTGAAAAGCACAAGATCTCGCTGATGCCATTCCTTCTAGATGGCGTTGCTGGCGAAGCAAAATTGAACCAAAGCGATGGAATCCACCCGAATGAAGCAGGGCATAAAGTCATTGCAGAGAAGATGTGGCCGCACTTAAAAAAACTCTTACACTAATAAAAATATAAACTAAGAGGATGACACCTATGAATTTTTTGAGTTTAAAAGATGTTTCCAAATCATACCGACAAGCGGGACAAACGATCCAAGTATTAACGAATCTGAACTTAGATGTAAAAAAAGCAGAAACGATTGCAATCTTAGGCCAGTCAGGAAGTGGAAAATCGACACTGCTATCACTTTTAGCAGGCTTGGACAAGCCCGAAAAAGGCCAGATAACCATCAATGAAAAAGCGATTCACAACATGGATGAAGGCACGTTGAGTAAGTTTCGGGGAAAAACCATGGGGATCGTATTCCAACATTTTCACCTTATGAAGCACCTTACAGCTTGGGAAAATGTTGCGCTCCCCTTAAGGATTGCAGATCAAGACGGTGCTCAGGAAAGTGCCTCTGAGGCTCTAAAAATGGTGGCCTTAGATCATAGGCAGGAGCATTACCCCTATCAACTTAGTGGGGGAGAGCAGCAAAGGGTTGCCATTGCCAGAGCTTTTGTTACCAAGCCAGCTTTAATTTTAGCGGATGAACCGAGCGGAAACCTTGACCAAGAAACCGGCAATCAAGTCATGGATATGTTGTTTGATATGATAAAAGAACAGGACATGACCCTCATATTAGTCACCCACAACCCAGCTCTTGCTGAGCAGTGTCATCGTAAACTTAGCTTAAAGTCTGGTCAGTTGGTGGAGGGATTATAGTATGCTCATTCTCCTTAGGCTCGCGAAACAAGAAATCCTAGGTCACAAGAAGTTTTCTATTTTTTTCATCCTCAATGTCTCCCTAGGTTTAATCGGATTTATTTCACTCGATGGCTTCAAGAATTCATTCCAGAGTCACCTTAAAGAAAATGCCAAGGAGCTTTTAACTGCGGATATATCTGTCTCGACTCGTCGCCTGCTAAGTCCCTTAGAAAAGGAAACCAGCACACAGCTTATGCCAAAAGGAAGCCTGCAAACAGGAGTCGTTAGTCTGTACTCTATGGTAGCAGGTAAAGACTTATCGAGGCTGGTCAATGTTAAGGTCATCGACACCCTATTCCCACTTTACGGCGAAATCACCCTCAAAAACAGGGGAGCCATCAGCTCACAATCGTCAAAATCAATCTTAGAAAAACCAAAAATCTGGGTTTATCAAGAAATCTTAGATCAACTTAAGATAAAGGTCGGGGATCAGCTTAAAGTAGGGAATCAGTCCTTTGAGATCGATGATGTCATCATCGACGATGTTGCGGTAAACTTTTCAGGGGTCTCTTTTGCTCCCAAAATCTATATGGGTAAGCCATTCATAGAGCAAACGGGACTCGTTCAAAAGGGTAGCACCCTTTGGAACACCCTCTACTTTAAGCTACCAGAAAACGCTTCTTCAGAAGAATTTGCAGACCTTCTTAATACGAAACTTGATGCCCCAGGAATTCGAGTTAGCTCCCATGAAAACAAGGGGCAAAACACAGGACGGCTCATATCCTACCTCATGGATTATTTGGGACTGGTCGCCTTAGCAGGCTTTTTCTTAGCAGCTCTTGGAGTTGCATATTTTTATTTTAGCTACTTTGCGAAGCGTCTAAAAGATTTGACCATTTTACTAACGCTAGGCCTCAGCCCTACCCAAGTTGCTGGAATATTTGTCCTTCAAATTATATTCCTAGGGATTTGCGCCGCTAGTTTCAGCTTATTGATAGCCTATGGCCTAATTCCATTTTTCCCAAGCCTTTTTGCTGCACTGTTTGATGCTGAGATCGCTCCTAGTATTTCATTTCATACGGTTCTCGTCTGCTTTCTTATGAGTATCATTGGCACCCTTCTAATCTGCTATCCATTGATAAGGAAGATCCACAAGCTAAAACCTGCCATCCTTTTTCAAGAGCATGCTAATCTCACGATTCCCTTTGCACCAGCTGATTTTGCAGCCTTCATTCCTGCTTTTTTATGCTATTGGGGCCTTGCAATATGGCAAGCAAACTCTTGGATCGTTGGAAGTTCCTTTGCATTCGGTTTCGTTGGTGCTGGCTTAGTCTTTACAGTTCTATATCTGGGCTTGGTTAAGGTCTTAGGGAATCAACCAAGTCATATTAAGAGCCTATCGACTGGCATGGCATTGTTATACTTAACCCGAAAACCATTTCATTCCTTAGTTGCATTCCTCGCTATTTCCTTAGGGGTCATGCTATTAAATGTGGTCAACCAGACTAAAGAGAGTCTGCAGGGAGAGCTTGAGTCTCCGCAGTCTATTGAGCTCCCAAGTTTCTTTATGTTCGATATTCAAGATGAGCAAGTCGAACCACTCACCACCTTTTTAAAATCCCAAGGCAGCACCCTCGCGAGCCCATCCCCCCTTATTAGAGCTAGGCTTGAAACCGTCAATGGAAACCCATACACCAAGCCTGATTTGGACGATGCCCCTATGACCAGGGAAGAAGAGCAAGAACAACGCATGAAGAATAGGGGATTCAATCTATCCTACAGACAAGAGATCAGTGCTTCTGAAAGCATCGTCAAGGGGCAGCCCTTTACCAAGCGAACCAGCTTAGATGAGCCCGTTCAAATCTCGGTGGAGGTGCGCTTTGCTGGGCGCTTAGGGCTTAAAATCGGAGATATCCTAAAATTTGACATCCAAGGCGTAGAGGTAGAGGGCACTGTTGTCAACTTGAGGAAAGTCAAATGGTCGTCCTTTCAACCAAACTTTTTTGTGCAATTTCAAGATGGTGTTTTGAATGAAGCACCCAAAACCTGGGTGGCATCAGTGCCTCAGATAAGCACGGTAGATTTAAAACAACTACAGGTAGACCTAGTCAAAAGCTTCCCAAATATCTCAGTGATAGATGTTGCTCGCCTGGTTGAAAAAATTATAGGAATTACGGAACGAATGGGCCTGATTCTGAACCTAATGGCCTTACTATCGTTAGTGATTGGAATCACCATCCTCTTTTCTATATGCCACTATCAAGGAAAGCTCAGACAATGGGACTTAAACCTCATGAAAATCCTTGGCTCTTCATTCTGGCTATTGCGACGAAGTTTTTACCTTGAGTTTGGTTTGCTCTGCCTGATTGCATCAAGCCTGGGAGCTTTAAGCGCAATCCTTCTTACCTACCTACTCGCTAGCAATGTCTTTGACAATATATTCAGTGTCAATATCACAATCCCTACCATGAGTGTGATCGGCTTAACGCTCATCGGAGTTTTCACTGCCCACCTGTCCATAAGCAGCATTCTAAGTAAACCATCGGTTTCTTTATTGTCAAAAGAAGACTAAGGACTTAAGAATCAGAATCGAGCTCAAGAGCTTGATCAATGACAGTATTGAGGTCAGACTGCTTAAACGGCTTCATGATCCAAGCAAATGCCCCTTGCTTCATAATTTTATCGATGAATTCAGGGGTGGGCTCTGTTGTGACAAATATGGTTCTGATATCCGTAAGCATCCTATAAGCCTGCATAGCCTGTAACATTTCAAAGCCATTCATCTTTGGCATATTGATATCTGCAATTAGGATTTTAACATCAGGATGCTCTCTGAGTTTCTCGATCCCATCTTCGCCGTCTTCAGCAGTTATAACTTCGTGCCCAATCTTGCGAAGCATACTGCTCATCATATTGCGTACAGTTCTTGAATCATCAACAGCTAAAATTTTTGCCATCTTTCACCTCTATGACATTGACTCCGGGCTCCACCGCCCTATGAAGGCACCATGATCAAGGTGAGTCAATCTATTGACCTCTTCCAAGTTAAAAACGGGAGAACGCTGGTTACTCGGTTTTTTGGCTTACCTCCATTATACAAAAAAATGAGCCCGCTGCAGATGGTCACTTGTCAGCTATAGGCAAAGCAGATTGCTAGGAGCCTGCTTATTCGATCAGATTTTATTCTGTTATAAAATAAATGATAACCTAGGCTTATAGCAATTTTGAATTTGACTTTTAATCTCCAAAAAAAATAAATTGACTTCCAATACGGCCAGGTTTACACGGCCAACACCTCAGCAAAAGTGAAGCCATGGGGAAGAAACATGAAACAAGTGATTGGATTAATCCTAGGTGCTCTCATTATCATTTTAAGCTCCGAGCTCTGGGCGGAAAACCTGCCTCATCAAGCTGACCTAGAGGTATATGATGGCATCGACCCAGCTGAACAACTAATTATGATTGCCCCTTTACAGCATGAGATTGATTTCTCACCGGAGGGCCTAGAGGTCATGAGCTTTCTCGCTGGGGGAGGGCTCGAAGGTAAAAACTTTCGTCACAGCCGCAACATCACTTTGTCTTTCGGAGCCGTGACCGCACTTGGAGCCGTTGCAACGGCTCCCACCATCGTCGGACCCTTAGTTTTTCTCATGCTTGGGGGAAGTGCGACCCTCTTGGCTGGCGCCAATACAGTTGATGAAAAAGTGCTTGCTCGCCCCCAATACAATTTGGGGCGCCTTATCAAAGCATCCTATGTTCACCTGGGGTGGAACAGCCCATCGCTCAAGAAGCTTGGAAAGCATAATAAAAGGATCAAAGGGTACATCAAAAAGTACTTAGATAATCCTGCTGATGAAGAGTGCATAGACTTTGTTGCTAGGTCAATCGCCTATGCCAATGAAAAAGGTTGGTTTGGCTTTATAGTTCCTACAGTAAATCCGAAAAATCAAAATAAAACAAAACTAATTTATGTTGCAGGCAGTATTACCGGACGCAAAGGATTACGAGAGGTTCTATTCCCCAACAATCGTCTCAGCACCCTTATTCACCGAGACTCGAGTATCAGTGATAAGGTAAAAAGTTATCATCAGAAGTTTCCATCAAAAAATGTCGTTTAGGTTATGATGATCCTTGTAATATGGGACTTTTTAGTACCCTTC